>JAFDIX010000080.1 GCA_019307805.1 Deltaproteobacteria bacterium
CCCGATGTCAAGCCGAGGAACGAGATGAGGCTTCTGAAACCGTGGCAAAGGGCTTCGGGATTCGAACAGGTCGAGAGGGGACTGACGGACGAACAGATCACAGCCGAGGCGTCGCGCTGTCTGAACTGTGACGCCAGGAAATTCGAAGTCGAATTGAACGTTGAGAACTGCAAAGAGTGCGGTTACTGTGCGGAGGTCTGCGGGATGGAGGTCTTTGGCCCTGCCGATTTCTTTAATGCAAAAGGGTACCGACCGGAAGAGATTAAATCATCCAACTGGTGCTGCGGATGTTTCAAATGCTATTTCTCCTGTCCCGATTTTGCCATTGGCGTGAAAGAGGTGACGGAATGAGACAGAGGAGGATTTTTGTATGAAGAGGTTCTTGGAAACAGGAAACTTTGCGATCACTGAAGGTGCCATTCTCGCCGGATGCCGGTTCTTCGCGGGCTACCCCATCACACCCGCCACCGAGCTTGCCGAGGCCATGAGCCTGCGATTGCCACTGGAGGGTGGTTTTTATCTTCAGGCCGAAGATGAATGTGCGGCCATGCACCTGTGCATTGGCGCCTCTCTGGGCGGATTCAAGGTCATGACGGCCACATCGGGTCCCGGCTTTATCCTCTATGCAGACCCCTACGGGTGGGCCCTGGGATGTGAGACCCCCATGGTCGTTCTCAATTCGGGCCGGGTCGGGCCGGTCAGCGGCATCACGGGTGCACCGGGACAGGGAGAATTCTATCTCATGCGGTATCCCACCCAGGGGGGGAACTTTGAGACCATCTGCCTGGCCCCCAACTCGGCTCAGGAGTGTATGGCCATGACCGTTGAAGCCTTTTACCTGGCCGAGAGATTCCGGATGCCTGTCTCCGTGCTGGCCGACCAGCTCATCACGGACGGTTTCGAAGACATCACGGTTCCGGAAAATAACGATGAAATGGCCGAGATGGGTTTCCGCGTGTGGCCCAGGGAGATCTGTCAGGGCCCTGCATTCTATCCGACCACCGACGCACTGGATATCCCGCCCGTGGTCCTGGGGCACAACACCGGGGCCCTCTGCTCGGACTGGACACCCACAGAGGAGGGCTACGATATCGAAGAGGTGGAGGCTCACCACAAGCATGCCTATCGTCTGATCTACAAGGTCCGCAACAACAGGGATCAGTTCAATCATCTCTTTGAGAAGAAATTCATGGACGATGATCCGGACCTGGTGGTGGTCTCCTTCGGCACCCCTTCGAGGGTGGTGAATACGGCCGTTGGAAAGGCCAGGTCCATGGGGCTCAAAGTGGGGGCCCTTCGCCTGATCAACCTGTGGCCCTTTCCGGATGAGCATTTCACGAGAAAGGCAAAGTATCTGGCCGTGGAGCTGACCTGGGACGGTCAACTGGTCCGGGAAGTGCAACGCGCCGTTCCCAAGGATGCAGACGTACACTTTCTCGGGAGCTGCGGCGACCTGCCCACCCAGGCCGGTCTGATCGAGGCCTTTGAAAAGATCCTGAAAAACGAACCCCTCAGTCGTAAGGGGTGGGAACTGGAGGAATGGTAAAATGCAATATCAATCCAACGAACTCACATCCAAGTACTTGCGCTCCAGAAAGATCCCCAGCACGGCATGCTCCGGGTGCGGATTAGGAACCAACCACAAGATTGTCGTGCAGGCCATCCACGAATTGGGACTTGAGGTGGCGGATATCGTGTGGGGGACATCCATCGGCTGTGCGGGACGACAGACATTCGCCACATGGAAAGGGGACGGCTTCGCAGGAACCCATGGGAGGGTCTATGCCATCGCAAGGGGCCTGCGCATCGCATTACCGGCCCACATGAAGATCGTTCTGACCGTGGGGGACGGGGACGCCTTTGGGATCGGACTGACCCACCTCATCCATGCGGCGCGATGCAATGCAGACATCAACGTAATCGTAAACGACAACCTGGGATACCAGTCCACAGGCGGACAGTACGGCTGGACCACGCCCCAGGGGAGCAAGACGGACAGCAGCCCCTACGGGATGTATGAGCCCAACCTCATGTCCGGGTCCATGGATGTCATGGAGATCCTCAAGGGTGCCGGGGCTACCTTTCTAGCCCGCCATGTGGCCATGGACGGCCCGGTAGCCGTGGAGAGCGTGAAGAAGGCCATCCTCAACAGAGGCTTTTCCCTGGTCCACATGCCCTTCCCGTGCCCCACCAACTTCGGGGCCAGGGAGCTGGGGTCGAGAAACCAGGTGAATATTTACAGGTGGCTGAGGGATCATGCCGCGCCACGGGGCCAGGAAAAGGAGGACACCATCTGGGCCACGGGAATATGGCACGATGCCAGCAACAGCCGTCCGGAGTTTCATGATTACATGCATGAGGCCGTGGAGAAGATTAGGAGGACCGGAGGACTATGAAAGATCGAATAGAGTTTATTGCAAGCGGGTTCGGGGGCCAGGGCGTGGTCAGGCTCGGCCAGATCATAGGGGAGGCCGGCGTCAAGCAGGGTCTCCATGTCACCATGCTCAAAAGTCACGGCACGGAGATGCGGGGCGGATACGTGCGAAGCCAGGTGGTCCTGTCCAAGGACCTCATCGACAGCCCCATGTGTGAGTCTCCCGACTACTTTATTGCCCTGTCCAGCGCGGCCTATACCCGGTTCAAGGATACGGTTCCGGATGACGGTATCATCTTTTACGATCCTGCATTCGTTGATCAGATAGACGAACAGTTGAAATGCTCGCACAGGGAGCTTCCCGCCAAGGAGCTTTCCGTCAAGAACTTCGACAATCCCCTCTTTGCCAACACCGTGGTCCTGGGCGTCATGGCCAAGGCCATTGATGCCCTGGACAAGGATATCGTTCTGGAAAGCATTCTCTCAATCATCCCAAAGTTTCACGATCAGAACAGGCAGGCATTTGAGGTGGGTTACGATTTCTTTGACGCCGCGGTTTGATCCCCTATACAACCGGTGTTCGATAAAACACTAAGTCAGGATGCGAAGCCATGCGTACCATTAGAGATGTCCTGGATGAAAAGGCCGAAAAAGGGCACGATAAGATCTATCTGATCGCCCCGGAACCCAATCTGGAACTTACCTATGGCCGGCTGCGTGGAGACTCCGTTCGGTTGGGCCAATACCTGATGATGCAAGGGCTGGAAAAGGGAGACAAGGTCTCCCTGATGCTCACCAACGGTTACCAGGCCGCAAAGCTCTTCATCGGGACCATCTATTCGGGTTTCGTCGTTGCCCCCCTGAACCTGCTGGCCCAGGCCTCACGGCTGGAATATGTCCTGGATCATTCCGATGCCAGAATAGTCTTCTACACAAAAGACCTTGAAGAGCGTCTTCAAAACGCCCTCAAGAATATCACCCGCGATATCATCCTGGTTGAGATCGATAACAACGCGGAAGATATCTTACCCCCTGAAGGGGAGCTTGAAGGTCTTGAACTCCCGCTTGTAACCGAAGAGGACGATGCCCTCCTGCTCTACACATCCGGGACCACAGGGGTTCCCAAGGGGGTCATCCTCTCCCACAAAAACATGGTGGCAGGCGGAGAGTACACCACCATGGCCCATGAGTTGACCCCGGAGGACAGGGCCCTCTGCTCCCTCCCCCTCTACCACATCAACGGTGAGATCGTCACCGCCGTCACCCCCCTGGTCAGCGGGGGCAGTGTCGTCATGCCCCACAAATTCAGCGTCTCCAATTTCTGGGAGTTTATCTCCGACTACAGGTGTACATGGTTTAGTGTGGTTCCCACAATTATCTCCTATCTCACAAGCGCCACTGATATTGAAGGAAAAGGCCATCACCTGGAACAGGTGCGCTTTGGTCGATCGGCCTCTTCCGCCCTGCCCCCTTACCTGCACAAGTCCTTTGAAAAAACATTCAAGATATCGATTGTTGAAACCATGGGCCTCACGGAGACGGCCGCCCCGGTATTCTCCAATCCCATGGATTCGAAAATGAGAAAATATGGCTCTCCCGGTCAGGCTGTGGGGAATGAAGCCAAGATTGTGGACAAAAAAGGAGATGTGGTCCCCATGGGCACGAAGGGTGAGATCATGATCCGGGGGGATAATGTCATGAAGGGGTACTACAAGGATCCGGAAAGAACAGCGGAAGCCCTGGAACCCAATGGATGGTTCCACACAGGCGATCTGGGATACATGGATGAAGACGGGTTTATCTTTGTGACCGGTCGAATCAAGGAACTGATCATAAAGGGAGGAGAAAACATCTCTCCCGGGGAAATCGACGATGTCATGTACAGTCACCCTTCCATACTGGATGCTGCTGCTGTCGGTATCCCGGACGAGCGGTATGGAGAAGACATCCTGTGCTGCTGCGTTCTGAAACCGGGCTGCGATTGCACTGTGGAGGAGTTAAAACAGCACTGTCTGGAACACCTGGGTGAGTTCAAGACGCCCAAGGTGATCAGAGTGGTGGAAGACCTGCCTAAAGGCCCTTCCGGAAAGATTCAGCGCTTGAAGCTTCGGGACATGGAGGCAAAATAACATAGCCGACCCATTTTCCTGCCATGCCTGACTGACCGGAACCTCATATCTCAGATTTGATCCAATTTTATTCGCATTCGCCAGGATTTCGGCACATCCTTGAAAGACACTAATTTTGTCCTGACAACAGCCATCTCCTAAAGAACGGATCGTGTCTAGTTTGGGGGACGTTCTTGAATTTGATGAAATATTATGACCTTGATAGCGATATTTTAGAAGTTGCAAGGCGCGTTGGCGTTTCCATCTCTGCTATATTTTGAATGGTTAGTAGTGAAGTAATTTAATTCATCAAATTCAAGAACGTCCCCCTTTCCTTATTTTCCCCCGCGCAAACCGATTATTTTTCAATTAAATAGGATGATATTTCGCCGTGGTAAGATTAATATCGCAAGTTGACAACAGGACCCGCTTCCAGTAATACATCTGGGCTATATCCAATAGCGTTGAATCCATCTGGGAGGGCTCAGCCGAAACCACCACTTCGGTTGCGCCCCCTTGAGCGACTCGGAGTCGCCTGACAAGGCTTCTTGATCATGTTTGGGAAAAAATCGAAAGTAACTGAAAATATTCTGATTTTAGGACTCGGCGGAGTCGGGTATTACCTGGCAAAACGACTCGTACATGAAGGCTATGAGATCACGGTCATAGAGGCTGAGGGTAAGCGGGTTCGCCATGCCGAGGGGGACCTGGATGCCCGTATAATTCAGGGCAATGCCATGAGTATCCAATGCTGGCGGGAAACCGATGCAGAGAAGATGGATTATCTCATTGCCGTCACCAATAATGACGCCGTGAACATGATGGCTTCCATCATTGCCGATCGATTTGGGATTCAACGTAAGATCGCGCGGGTGCGTTCACTGGAATTTGGGAATAAAGATTCTATTCTCAATGCAAAGGATTTAAAAATTGATCTGATAATCCATCCCGAGGAGTTGGCCGCCCAGGAGATCGTAAGACTCATAAAACTCAGGGCGGGCAATGATATCATTGATATCGCCGAAGGAGCCATACAGGTCATGGCTACCCGCATTCATGAAACCTCTCCTCTGGCCTATAAAAAATTAAAGGAGATTTCAAAGGCCTACCATAGCTTTCCCTTTCGTGTCGTCGCGGTTGCCCGGGGAATAACCACCATCATCCCCGGGGGGGAGGAGGAGCTGTTACCTCAGGATCAGGTGTATATTATGGCCGGCAATAATGATTTGCCGCGCTTGATGGAACTGGCGGGTGTGGAACAGCAGCTCCGTCACCGGGTGATGATACTGGGAGGCGGCCTGGTGGGGCGCCGTGTTGCCGAGCTATTGGAAGAAACCATTGAGGTGAAGCTCATTGAAAAGGATGAAGAATACGCCAAGGAGCTGTCTTACACCTTAAAGCATTCGGAGATCCTGCATGGGGATGGGTCCAATGCAAATGTCCTGCTGCGGGCAGGGCTGCTGGACATGGACACGTTCATTACCGCCACGGGTGAGAATGAAACCAATATTATGAGCTGCCTTCTGGCGAAACATCTGATGACGACGCATAATAACCAGTCAGAGGGCACGCAGAGTAAATCCATTGCCCTTGTGAACAAAGAGGATTACCTGGTTCTGGCCGCCACCATGGGTTCGGACATCGCCTTGAATAAAAAGATTCTGGCAGGGGACGAGATAATAAAATTTATTCGTAGAGGCGAACTTCTTTCCGTAGCCCATCTGCACGGTTTAGATGCAGAAGTGGTTGAGATTATTGCCGCTCCAAACTCTACGATTACGAGAAAACCGCTCTCCGAATTAGATCCCAAATTTCACGGTAAGATTCTCATCGGAGGGGTTTTTCGCGACGGCGAATGGCAGATCGCTGTGGGAGACACCCATATCCAGGATAATGAACCGGTCATCGTTTTCTGCGCTTCACTCCACTTAAAAGACGTTCAGAAACTATTTCTGGAATAGCCGGACGTCTTCAACCACTGTTTTTCGGAATTATCTCTTCCAAAAGGACGGATAGAATACAACGAGTGCGGAAAACATTTCCAGCCTGCCAACCAGCATATTCCACGATAAAAACCACTTCCCTACCCCCGAGATGTGGGCATAGTTATCAGCGGGGCCGACTGTACCGAATCCCGGACCGATATTCATGAGGGTGGCGATGACTGAACTCATGGCCGTGCCATAGTCCATGTCATCCACCAACACCATGAAACAGCCGCCTCCCAGGACAAGAAATATATTGACAATGAAATAGCAGATGGCGAGATCAATGATCTGGGGTTCGACAGGACGCTGGTTAAGCTGAATGGATGAAACAGCCATGGGTTGAAAAAATATTTTCTTTATTGCCGCGAGCATAAATTTCCATATCACGACATAGTGAACGACCTTGATACCGCTGGTGGTGGACCCGGCGCAGGCGCCGATAAAGCACACGGCATAGAGAAACATCTGCGCGGCCTGTGGCCACCTTTCATAGTCTGCGGTGGTGAAACCGGTGGTGGTCAATAGGGACATGACCTGGAATGTACCGTATCGAGCGCTATCCACGAAGCTGTTATAGGTATTCTCCTTCCATAAGATCCATGTGACGATGCCGCAAAAAAAGAGCAAAAATCCCACGTACCAGCGAAATTCGGTATTGATTTTCAGGACACCCCAGTTCCTCCTCAACACATGATAAAAGAGCATGAAGGTCGTCCCGCCCAGGAACATAAAGACAATGATCACCCAGTCGAAATAGGCACTGTTGTAATATCCTATGCTGGCGTTTTTCGGGGAAAATCCCGAAGTCGAAACGGTTCCGAATGCATGACACAAGGAGTCAAAGAGGCTCATTCCTCCGAAACATAACAGAAGCGTCTCCAGAAGGTTGAGGGCCAGATAGATCCCCCAAAGCCAGATCATGGTGTCCTTGTTGCGGGGTTTGAATCTCTCTTTGGTAATCACCTGGCCGGGGCTCGACTCCGCCCGGAATATGCGAAGCCCCCCCATGCCATGGGGCAGGAATATGACGACCAGGGTTAAAAAGCCCATGCCACCGAGCAGATGGGTTTCGCTCCGCCAGAACAGCAATCCGTGGGGGACCGCTTCTATATCGGTGAGTATGGTCGCCCCGCTGGTGGTGTAACCGGACATCATTTCAAAAAAAGCGTCGGTGAAGGAAGGAATGGATCCGTGAATCATGAAAGGCAGGGCGGACACCGCAGAGACCAGAATCCAACCGAAGACAGCCAGGAAGAATCCGTCTTTCATGTCCAGGTCGTGATTTCTTCGAAAAACCCGCCACAGGACAAGCCCTATCAGGATAATGATTATTGCCGAGATGAGTATGGGAATCAGGTCATTCTCATTGTAATAGATGGACCAGATTAGCGGCAGGCCCATTGAGCAGCCCGTGACAATGAGTAATTTTCCCAGGACATTGACTATGGAGGGGTAGTTCATTGCTATCTCGGGTAAATGTCGGATGTCTAAATCATTTTATGCGTTGTTTTTGTATCCTATATTACATAAAATGTATATCTCGGTTTCGGGGAACTTCAAGATAGAAAGATAAAGGAGGATTGAAGAATGGGGAATCGACTATCCCAGTTTGAACTGACGGACAAGGTGGCTCTGGTGACAGGGGCCAGCGAAGGGATTGGAAAAGACATCGCCCTGGGACTGGCCGGGGCCGGGGCCGACATTATCGTCTCCAGCAGACGCGAAGAGAAATTAAAGGAAGTGAAGAGCGAAATAGAAGGAATGGGTCGGAAATCAGACGTCTTTGTCATGGATGTCTCCAGGATATCCGATATTGAGGGTTTAAGTGATTTTGTTCAAAATCGATTTGGTAAGGTGGACATCCTCATCAACAATGCAGGCTTTACTGTGACAAAACCTGCCTGGGATATGACCGAGGAGGAATGGGATCGCATGGTTGACATCTCCTTCAAAGGGCTCTTTTTCTGCTGCCAGATCATCGGCTCCATCATGAAAGAACAGGGATATGGAAAAATAATCAATCTGAGCTCAACCTTCAGCCGCAGCATCATCCCGGGCCGGTCCGTATACGGCGGCATCAAGGCGGGCGTCTCCCACCTCACCGAGGCCCTTGCGGCTGAGTGGGCTCCCGATGGAGTCAGGGTAAACGCCCTTGCCCCGACGGCCGTCCTTACTCCCAGCCGGGCAAGTCTCCTCCAGGGGGAGGTCCTGGAGAAAATTCTCAGTCGCATTCCTCTGAACCGTCTTGCGACCTCCGAAGACCTGATCAATGCGAGCATATACCTTTCCAGCCCGGCATCGGATTTTGTTACCGGCCACACCCTCTTCGTGGACGGAGGCTGGATAGCTGCAAGCTAGTAGCTCGTATCGTAATTTCCTGGACCATTAAAGAAAGATACGGGCCGCTAGAATACCTTTGTGCTGTCCAGCAGCAAAGTCACCGGGCCGTCGTTGATCAAATGCACATCCATCATCTCCTGAAATCGGCCCGAGGCCACCCGCAACCCCATATTCCCCAGCAACGCCATGAATCCTTCATAAAGTTCGTTGGCCCTCTCAGGTCTGGCTGCATGGGCAAATGAGGGCCTTCTCCCCTTTCTGCAGTCTCCCCAGAGGGTGAATTGGGATACCACCAGCACGGCTCCCCCTGTGTCCACCACTGAGAGATTCATGAGCCCCTTCTCGTCCGGAAAGATTCTCAGGTTGGCGATCTTGTTGGC
>JAFDIX010000548.1 GCA_019307805.1 Deltaproteobacteria bacterium
ACGCCGACCTCATCGCGGTGCAGGTCTTTTCAATTGTCGGCCCCGACATAGGATCATACCCCTCCGATCAAATTTCGGGCCTTGAATATGTTTACAGCCTGCGTACGAGCTACAATATCGCATCCGTCAACATAAGCATCGGTGGCGGTCAATATTTTTCCCCATGCGATGTTGCCCAGGCCGCCAGAAAACTGGCCATCGACAATCTGCTGACAGCCGGCATCGCCACCGCCATTGCGTCGGGCAATCAGGGCTATTGCGACTCTGTGAACGCGCCGGGGTGTATCAGCACAGCCGTTACCGTGGGCTCCACCACTAAAACGGACTTTGAGAGCAGCTTCAACAACTGGCACCCGACCATGCTGGATCTCTTTGCACCCGGCTCATCCATAAACTCCGCCACAGCCGCCTCGGACACCAGCTATGGACTAAAGTCCGGCACCTCTATGGCCGCCCCCCATGTGGCCGGCGCCTTTGCCGTCTTAAGATCAGTCGATCCCACGTCGCCGGTAAGTACCTTGTTGACCGCGCTGACCACCACCGGGGTGGTTGTCACAACGCCGTGCCCTGATGGTGGCACCCTACCGCGCATTCAGATCGAGCTTGCCGTGGCCCAACTATCGACCCCCTCACCGCCCAGCGGGCTTGCGGCAAACACCATCAGCGCCAGTCAGATCAACCTTAGCTGGACCGATAACGCCAATAATGAAACCGGCTTTAAGATCGAGCGCAAAACCGGCTCCGGCGGCACCTACAGCCAGATCATCACCGTGGGCACCAATGTCACCAGCTACAACAACACCTCGGGCTTATCGGAAGGTACGCAATACTATTACCGGGTAAGGGCCACCAATGCCACCGGCGATTCGGTCTACAGTAACGAAGCCAATGCCATCACCATGCTCGCAACGCCCACGGGACTGGCGGCCTCTGCGATCTCCGAAACTGAAATCGATCTGACCTGGAATAACATTTCATCGAGCGAATCGGGTTACTATATCGAACGCAAGACCGGCTCCGGTGGCACCTACAGCCAAATCGCCTCTCTGGCAGCCAACAGTACGAGCTACAGTGATTCAAGCTTAACCAAGGCCACCACCTACTACTACCGGGTCCTGTGCTGGGCCGCCGGCGGCTTGCTTTCCGAGTATTCCAGCGAAGCCAGCGCCACAACCCAAGGCACCATTGCCAGCAGAGACTCTAAGAGCGGCACTTGTTTCATTACCGCGGCCGATTTCTAACCGATGACTGAGATTTGGAAAACCTTGCGGCCAACGCATGTGGTTTTCTAAACAACTATACTTAGGGGCTTGATCACCCAGTATGCCGGGTAAGCGAGCCCCTCTTCTCCAACTAAATTGGAGAAGAACCTATAATTTTAACCAACCGGATATTTCATATGTCAAAAATACCAAAAACTTGACTTGCTAACAACATGTGTTAGGGCTAATATTAACATTCTCTTTTTATATACACTCTCGATAAAAAAGTGAATTCTTATCCATTCCATAGAACGGACAAACAGCGTTTGCGGCTGAATATGAAAGCGCAGACATCCAAATGGAAGGAGCAAAATATGGGCCACAGCTATATAGTTTCACCTGCTGTCATGATCGGAGGCTTATTAATTTTAGTGTTGGTGCTCAATGGGACGATGGTTATGGCGGGCTGCTCTCGCCTGGGCGATCAATCTGCCGGCAAGCAAGGCGCCCAAGCCATCAACCCGACGACAACCATGAACAATAACCATTCCGACCAGTTGATGCGGATTATTGTCCGCCTGAATGTGACGGATATCCAAGGTATGAGCAAACGCGCTGCCGTCCTCAAAGATCCGACCGCCGCCAAAGCGGCGGATAAAAAGATCGAGACGAGCATCGCAACCGTGGCCGATCGGGTGCTCAAACAGATCGAACATACGGGAGCCAAGGTCATCCGACGCTATCGCACGCTGCCGCTGCTGGCCCTGCAAGCCACCCCCCAGACCGTCATATTATTAAAAACCCTGCCGGAAGTGCTGGCCATCGAGTCCGACACCCCGGATGCACCGATGAAATAGTCATCGACCATCCCGAAGAGAGACGACTTCCATTTGCGGCCATAGGCCGTCAATGATAAGGATCTGACAAGTATGGTTTTCATTGGATATTCTGCAGAAACAGCTTATCTGCTCGGAAAGCTTCTGGTTAAATAACAAACACAGTCTCGCACTACGGCTTCCGCCTTTTATAAAACAAACTGGAATATTTTACCGATTCAGTCATTTAAGTCCACAGGATTCCGGCATGTAAAACTATCACAGGGAATGACCGTTGAGCAGGCAATGGACATTTACAAAAACGATCCTGACGTGGAATATGCCGAACCGAACTATATACCATGCTACATTAACTCCCGGTGACACATATTTTAATCGACTGTGGGGTCTGCATAATATTCACCAGAATGTAAACGGAACAATCGGAACCGATGATGCCGATATTGATGCAACCGAAGCCTTGGACATTATTACAGGGAGTACAGGGAGTAATACGGTCGTAATAGCTGTTATTGATTCGGGTGTAAAATGGGATCATGAGGATCTTGTCGGAAACATCTGGAGCAATCCAGGGGAAGCGCTAAATGGCGGTGATACCGACGGCAACGGGTATGTTGATGATATCAGGGGATGGGACTTCGTAGATAACGACAATGATCCCATGGACTATAACGGCCATGGAACCCATGTAGCAGGCACAATTGCATCGGTTGGTAATAAATGTGGTACCGGCGTTTGCTGGACGGCAAAAATTATGCCTTTAAGAGGTCTTAATGCAGAGGCCTCAGAGCCTACTACCAATTTGATATTAGCAATCAAATATGCAAATGCCAACGGGGCCCATGTAATCAACAACAGCTGGGGCGGCGGCGATAATTCAAGCTGGTCCAATGAAGATAATGCAACAACACTTACCGCTGAAGCACCGTCAGGATTGACTGCAACGGCTGTTTCCGCAAGCCAGATAAATCTGACCTGGACCGACAACAGCAATGTCGAAACAGGCTTCAGAATCGAAAGAAAAACAGGCGTTGGCGGAACTTATGCTGAAATCGGCAGTGTTGGATTAGATGTAGTTACGGCAATACAGGACTAAGTGCGTCAACTGAATATTATTACAGGGTAATAGCTTTCGATGCCGTTGTAGACTTAGCAACATCCAATGAAGCCAGTGCCGGCACAAATGCCCTATTTTTTCAACTCCGACA
>JAFDIX010000081.1 GCA_019307805.1 Deltaproteobacteria bacterium
CTTCAACCATTGACACCTTGGTTCCTATCTCCTATCTTCTTTGCATGCACCGATAAGACAACAATGTTTAAGGAGGACGCCATGGGCAGTCTGACACTGGAGCAGGCATCTATTATTGTGGATGCAGCACTTGAAAAGGGAGCCGAGTTGGGATTTAAACCCCTCACTGTAGTGGTTCTGGATGACGGCGGCAACATGAAGGCGATGAAGCGCCAGGACGGGGCAAGCCCCTTTCGACCCCAGGTCGCCCTGGGCAAGGCATGGGGGGCCGTGGGAATGGGGACTCCGTCACGGTTTATCGAAAAGCAGGCCCAGGAAAGGCCCTATTTTGTCAACTCCCTTGCCGCGGCTTCCGGAGGCCGTCTGGTTCCTGTAGCAGGGGGTGTCCTCATTCGGGATGCCGAAGGAACCATCATCGGCTCGGTCGGCATCAGCGGGGATATATCGGACAATGATGAAACCGCTGCCATTGCCGGCATCAAGGCCGCAGGCCTGACATCTGATCCGGACGCATGATGGAGTCCACGGACAAGTCCGTGGTTTTTTGCGAAGGCGGATAAACACTGTACACAACGGTGGGTTATTCATCTCTCCGGCAGCGCAGACCCTCCTTGGCAAACCCTGCCCGGCAGGCGAGGCAGCTCGTACAGGAGACGCTTGTTCCGCGCCCCTCGCTTATTTTCAGTACGAGATCAGGCTCGCAGATAAAGGGCCGGGCCATGGAAATATAGTCTGTCCACCCTGCGTTGATAATCTCCTCCATGACTTCAGGAGACCGGAGTCCCCCCACCAGACTGAGGGGCATCTCCCCGACTTTGGCGCGTACTGCCTTGGCATAGGGAAGGAAATAGGCCTCCTGCTTTCTTTTCAGTATATCCTTTCGCAGGGCATTGGCCTCCTTTGAGGGGAGTCCGCCGCTGATCTCAATGGCATCCATGCCCTTTGCGGCCAGGCGACCCGCCACTTCGGCCCCCTCTTCAATGGTGAGCCCTCCCTCGGGGTCATCCTTGATCCCCAGCTTCACAGCCACAGGATAATCCGGCCCTACGGCTTTTCGGATAGCCCCATAGACCTCCTCCAGGAATCGGGCACGGCCCGCCAAATCGCCACCCCATTCATCCTCTCTCAGGTTGGTCAGCGGGGAGAGAAAAAAGCTCACCAGGTACCCGTGACCCCCGTGAATCAGGACGCCGTCAAGCCCCGCCTCCCTGACCCGGGCTGCGGCCCTGCCAAAGGCCTCGATGATTTCCTCGATTTCCTGCCGGCGCAACTCCCGCACGGTCACATCAAAAAAGGGATTGGCCACGGCAGACGGCCCTACAGGCTCCACATATCCCTCCTGGACCCGGCTTCCCGCATAGTTGAGCTGGGCAAAGACCTTGCAGTCATGCCCATGAATCACATCTGCCAGGCCCCGAAGGCCGGCCAGAAGGCTGTCGTCATGAAGCCCTGTCATCCGGGGATGTGAACGGCCCTGGTTGTGCACATACCCGTGGCCCAGGAAGATGCAGCCCGCCCCTCCCCTGGCAAGGGCCTCATAGAATTCCAGCATGGGCGGTGTTATCTCGCCATTGGGTCCGGCCATGCTCTCGGCAGTGGAGGATCGGATAAAACGATTCTTGAGGGTCAGATTTCCGATGTTTTTGGGTTCAAAGAGTATGGACATGGATTTTCTCCGTGAAATGAATATCAGGAAAGGATTGCCGGGACCGAAGTGTCATCCAGTATACTGCAGAAGAATGTTTCGACTTATTATTTTTCTCCCTCAAAGATCTCCGGGTTGAAAAAGAAATCCCCGGGGGTATTCCCCTCCAGAAAGGCAAGTATTCTGTCTATCACGGCATGGGTCATGATTTCCCGCTTATCAGCGACCCCGCTTCCTAAATGGGGAGTCAGCACCACATTTTCCAGCGCCACCAGTGCCTTGGGCAGAAGATTACTCTCATCCTCAAATACATCCAGGCCGGCCCCTGCTATTTCATTGGACTGCAGGGCCTTGATGATTGCCTCCTGATCCACAAGGGGACCTCGGGCCGTGTTGATGAGAAAGGCAGTGGGCTTCATCAGGGACAGTTCCCTCGCACCGATCATGTGCCTGGTTTCCGGTGTCAATGCAGGGTGAAGGGATACGTAATCCGACCTTTTGAGCAGATCTTCGAGGGAGGTGTGGCCGGCCCCCAGGCGTTCCTCTATTTCAGGATAACGGTTTATGTCGGAATAGAGAATTTCCATGTTGAAGCCCCTGGCCCTGCGTGCCACGGCCTCTCCGATCCGGCCCATGCCCACGACGCCCAGGGTCTTCTCAAAGACTGCAGCCCCGGTGATGTAGGGAGACTGGCATCCGGGGAAAATGCTGGTCCGGGCAAGATGGTCCCCCTCCACGATCCTGCGGGCGACCGTGATCATAAGGCCCAGGGCCAAATCCGCCACTTCCTCGAAGATG
Source organism: Deltaproteobacteria bacterium (assembly GCA_019307805.1). Taxonomy (GTDB): domain Bacteria; phylum Desulfobacterota; class DSM-4660; order Desulfatiglandales; family HGW-15; genus JAFDIX01. The sequence continues at coordinate 2,444 of JAFDIX010000081.1, forward strand.
ACATCCTTTGTGGCCTTTTTACGGCCTGTGAGGGGAATCTTTCGCTGGTTTGCCGCCGCCACATCAATGGCACCGGGTGAACTTGCCATGGTCGCGATAAATTTCAAACCGGGATTGGCATCCATGATCTCACCGTCCACGGCATCATGCAGGCGAACAAACAGGTGGTCGTTCCGTCGCACCCCCTGGATCAGGTCTTCCTTGCTGATGGGCCGGGAGGCATCAGGGTGGACTTCCACATCCATGACCTCCTGAAGCCGTTCCATGGCCGACGTCTCAATGGGCTGGGTGACGAAAAGCATTGGTTTGCCCATACCTACTCCCCTTTGGTTCCCCTGTGGTTCTCATCTGCGGACTGCTCTGAAAAATCAGGTCCCGGGAGCTTCCTGGTGCACGGCTTCTTCCACAGACTTTTTCGAATCCTCTTCCCAGGCCTTGGGCCGCATGGAGAACCAGAGGGCAAGCCCGATCAGCACGATAATCCCAATGGAAATGGGACGGGTGACCATGAATACAATGGGATTTCCCGGGGCGACAATGAGCACATCCCGCAGGCCGCTTTCCGCGATAGGCCCCAGAATGAGCCCCAGCAGGGTTCCGGCCGGTGAAAACCGGTGCTTCACCATGACGTAGCCCAGGATCCCGAACCCGAACATGATCCACACATCATAGACATTGTTGCTGCCGGCGTAGACCCCGATGACACTGAAGATGATTATCAGAGGGCCGATGAGACCCTTCGGGAACAGGGTCAGGTATGCCATGGTACGGGCCAGAAACACGGCAATAAATCCCATGATGACATTTGCAAAAAGAAATCCCCACATGATGGTGTAGATGACTTCCGGGCTATTCCTAAAAAGCCGCATACCGGGCTGGAGCCCATGAATCATCAGGGCGCCCAGGATGACTGCGGCGGAAATACCCCCGGGAATCCCCAGGACGAACATGGGCACCAGGGAAGTACCGGTCACCCCGTTATTGGACCCCTCCGTGGCAGCCAGGCCCTTGGGTTCACCTTTCCCGAACCGGTCGCCGGGTTTGGCCCTGCGGATCTCCTCGGCATAGGCGATCCACTGGGCAACACTGCCCCCGGCCGCCGGGATGACACCCATGATGAGGCCGATGGACCAGCCCCTGATCAAGGACCATTTCACGTGAAGGATCTCCGACAGCTTGGGCCACATGTTCCAGCTCAGTTTTTGCACCCCTGCAATGTTCTTCGTTGCCTCTCCTTCGCAGAGCTCCAATCCCTGGGCAAATGCAAAGAGGCCGATGATGGCGGGCATGATGTCCAGCCCCGATTCCAGACCCACAATACCAAAGGTGTACCTGGGAAATCCCGAATACTGGTCGATGGCGACGGTGCTCATGAACAGCCCCAGCAGACCCGATATGAGACCCCGATTCACGGAACCAAAGGAGACCGAGGCAATGGCGGTCAGGCCCAGAATGGCGATCAAAAAATACTCGGAAGGTCCAAACAGCAGAGACACCCGCGCCAGGGGCGGGGCAAGAAGCATCAACACAACCCCGCTGATCAATCCCCCGACCACCGATGCAAAGGTGGACAGGCGGATCGCTTCGACCGCCTTTCCCCTTTTGGTCATTTCATAGCCTTCGATGGCCGATGCGGCTGAAGCAGACGTGCCGGGGGCCCGCATGAGTATGGCCGAAAAAGAGCCTCCGTATATCCCGGCTGCGAAACAGGATACGAGCAGGATCAGGGCCGTTTCAGGGGGCATACCGAATGACAGGGGAATCATCAGGGCAATTGCCATGGGGGGGCTGAGCCCGGGTATGGCACCCACCACGAGTCCGACCACCACCCCCAAAAACATCGCAAATATATTCTGGGTGGAAATGGCCTGGATCAAATAGGGAATGGCCTCTAGTCCAAACATCGATTCTCTCTCCTTGGGTCTAAATCAACGCTGACATTTTCCAATAAACACCACGCCTGCTAATATAAAATTCCCCGCGGTAGCTGTGCCTTCAGAAAGATGACAAAGAAGGCGTACATCAAAGGAAACAGCACGATAACGGTGAGCAATATCGTCTTATAGTTTCTGAGACCCACCAGAAAGGTCGCAACAATCAGAAAGAGAATGGCCGAAGTAAAGTAGCCCAACACAAATATGGACCATGCATGTAACATGGCGACCAGGAGTATGAGGTAAGGTTTTTTCGTACTGTAGCTCCAGTCGAACTGTACCTTTTCTCTTGATTCCGGACTCTTTTTGAAAATGGCCGTCCCAATCATCAATAATGCCAGGAAAACGGTTCCTCCAGTGGCAAACAGCGGAAAGGTCCCGCCCCCGGCAGGGAATTCCAGAGCAAGTACCCCAAAAAAAACCGCCAGCCCGATGCAGACAAGGCCCGTTAGGATCTCCCCCCAATATTTCGGCATACCAACCTCCGGTCCCAAACGGCCCAGTGGGTCCCGCCTCTAAAGGAAGGACCCACCAGGCCCCATGGATTTCCTTACTTTGTTGCCATTTCCCAGAACTTGACCTCGGAGACCATTTGTCTGGCCCTGTTCAGGGCATCCCAGAGATCATCGCCCGTCAGATAGAGCAGAGCATTCTTGTTGTTTATCTCCTTCATCACGTACTCGGGGTTTTTAATGGCACGGCCGATGGCCGCGATGTAAATCTGCCGCTTCTCCTCGGGCAGGCCCTTGGCACCTGCCAGGGTTCGGCCGGCATAGGAAATATTCATTTTCCCGGTCACTTCATTAAAGGTGCGGACCGAGGGCAGTCTGTTCCACCTTTCATGGTGCAGGACCGCGATGGGGCGAAGCTTCATTTCCAGCATATAGGGGATGTAATACCCCACATTGCCCGCAACCGCGTCCGTGTGTTTCCCCAGGACCTCCGCAATCTTTTTGCCGTCGGAATTGGCATAGACCTTTTTGACCTTGAAATCCGGAATGTATTTCTCGGCATAAGCGATGCCCATGTGGTCGTCGGATCCGACGCCCGTGGTACTCATGATGACTTTATTGGGATTGGCCTTCACGTAGGCAAGAAACTCCTTCAAGGTCTGGAACCGTGGATCCCCTTCTCTTACCGCCCAGATGCAGGGATCAAAGGAGTGCCAGGCCAGAAAGCCGAAGGACTCCAGGGTTTCCTTTCGCTTCATCCGGGGATCCATGTAGGACAGGACGTGTGGGATATTGACGCAGGCCAGTTTGTGATCATCCTTTTTGGGATCCCACTTGGCCACCTGGGACCAGGCAACCCAACCGCCTCCACCTGAGATGTTGATGACGTTCACCGGCACCCCCAGTTCCTTGGAAAGATAGGGGGCGAAAAGACGCATGGTACGGTCTGCCCCACCTCCGGGCTTAAAAGGAACAACGAGCTGAACCGGCCCGTTTGGAAACTTGTCCGCTGCAACGGCGAGGCCTCCAACGGCACCAGCCGCAAAACAGATTGCAGATAATACAGCCACGATCACCACGTATTTTCTCACTCTTTCTCCCATGGTACCCTCCTTCGTTTGGTGTTAACGCCTGTTCACAAAACCTGGTGGTTTAGTGAAGACAAATATACGGCCGTTTTTTGTGATTATCATGGGGCTGTTGTTTTACTGCTCCTTCCCCGTCCTGTTTTCCAATGGGTTTTCACTGGGTCTCGTGGTACCTTCTTTTTTATCTCAAATCTGCCGGAACCTGCCTGAGACGGCCTCTGCAAAATCCGTGGTGGACGCGTTCCCCCCCAGGTCATATGTCCGCACCTTCCCTTCTTCCAGAACATCCGTCAATGCCTCGCCGATCTTTCCGGCGATTCCGGTCTCACCGAGCCAGTCTAACATCATCCTGGCAGCAAGAATGGCGGCGCTGGGATTGACCACATTCTTGTCTGCATATTTAGGGGCTGTTCCGTGAACCGGCTCAAAGACCGCCTTGGAATCGCCGATATTACCACTGTAGGCGAATCCCATACCCCCGATGACACCCGCACCCACATCGCTCAAAATATCGCCGTTTGCGTTTTCCGCAAAAACGATGTCGAACCTTTCCGGATGCATGACAATCTGCATGGCACAGGCATCAATAGTCATGTCCTCCGCTTCAATATCAGGGTACTCCCTGGCGATCTCATAAAATATGACCCTCATGGGCTCATCCGTGTAGGTGAGGACATGGGCCTTGTGGGTGAAGGTGACTTTTTTACGTTCTCTTTTCCCGGCCAGTTCAAAACAGAAATGAAGAATGCGTTCCATGGCCTTTGTGGTAAAGATCCGCAGGTTTACATGGTGATCCCGGTCGATATAGCCCACACCACAGTAAAGACCCTCGGTATTCTCCCGCACAACAATGAAATCTGCATTCGGATGCAGGGCCTTGGTTCCGGGGAGGGACTTAATGGGCCGCACATTGGCATAGAGGTCAAAACCCAGCCGAAACCCCATGAGCACATCCTGGGTGTGGGGATTTCCGGCCGCCCCGAAGAGCACCGCATCCGAGGCTTCAATGCCGTCAATGGTCTCCTTGGGAAATGGGTGGCCGTATTTGGCAACCGCCGCATCCCCCGTATCCATCTTGAGAAAGTCCATGGAAAAATCATCTGCAGTATCATTCACGGTGTCCAAAAGGATCTGGGCCGCCTTGATGACATCCCTGCCAATGCCGTCCCCCGGGATTACCCCTATCTTGAATTTCTTTTTCAATTCCGAAACTCCTCTCTGGGTCGGCGATATTTCCGGTGCAGGATAACGCGCTCTACACCACAAAAATCTCCTTGGGCAGTTTGTGCAGACATTCACTGACCCCGGTTTCAGTGACAATGTAATTGTCGCATACGATGGAGGTCGCCTCTTTGGTGAGCACCGCGGGGTGGGGGGCAATGTTCATGTTGGCCTGAATCTTCATGGTTTCACCCACCTGGAACGAAGGCCTTTCCACAAGGTCATAGCCCTGTCCGTGTGCGTACAGCCTCGTCTCCTCCACCAGTCCCCGGCTCCTCAAAAATTCGTTGTTGGCCGCCAGGATCTCGACCGGATCTGCTCCCGGTTTGATCAGATCCAGAGTGAACTGTTGCGCTTCCTTCGCGATTTCAAATTGTTCCTGCAGCGGATCCGGAATCTTCCCGATACATGCGATTCTGTGCAAGTGGGTATAATAGCCGGCCGCATCAACAGCCTCCACGAGAATGCCGATCTGATCACCGTCCTTCAATTCCCGGTTCATGGCATGAATGGAACTGTAGCCAAACGCCTGGCCTGCCGGGGCGGAACCAATGAGGATGAACTGCTGCTCGCTCCCCAGCATCCTGCACTTCAGTCTTCCCATGGCAGCCACTTCAAATTCCCTGGCCCCGGGTTTAATGGCATCAAAGCAGGCCTTCATGGCCTCATCATGGAGCTCGGCGCTGACCTTGATCCGTTCAATCTCCTCCGGGCTTTTGATGGCCTTGAGCTCATCGATCTCATCCGTGATATCCACAAAGGTGGCGCCTGTGAGATGTTCCCGAATATGCCGGGAAAATCCGGCTGTCATGGCCCCTTCATTCACAAAGGAGATACAGCAGTTCTTATACCCTTTGAGCTCTTCCACAACCAGCTCGGCATCAAAGCTGCAGGTATAGTTCAGGGAGAGCATGATGGGGGTACTCAATCTCTTTTTGACCCCCCGCATGATCCACTCGGAGGGACCTGCCAGGTCCGGGTCCGTAGAACCGTGCCATATGGTGGTCATTTCGTCCGATACAGGGAAGATGGCACTTGCAGGATAATGGTGCACCGCCGGTATGTCCGTAAACCACTTGATATACCCGCCCAGATAATCCTGGCTGTTCTGAATGAGCAGGAAATCTATTTTCTTTTCCTTCATAATTTCCCGTACCGCTTTCCACCTGCGCTCCAGTTCTTGCGTGGAGATAGGATGTATAACTTTTTCTTTCATTAGATCCGTGCTCATGGATAACCTCCATTTTCTTGATCAGGATTCGTGCCTGGCCAGATGCACATTTTTGTTCAAATCCTCTTCAATGATTCTTCCTTTATCTTCAGGATCAAGGCCTGTAATTTGTTCAAAGGTATTATTGAGATGCGCTCGTATGATCTTTCCCGCATTTTCAGCATCCCTGTTTTTTATGCTTTCAAAGATCTTTAAATGATTGGCAAGTGACCTTTCCCTTGCAGCCCTGCTCTTTGCAAGGGCAATGAGGTATGCCTTCACAAAATCATTAATGCAATCCAGCATCTTGTTGATAAAGACATTCCCGGATACCTGGGATATCTTGTTGTGGAAGAGATAATCCTGTTCAGCATACTGGGCAGGGTCATCAAGGAGGTCCCTGCTTTGATCGATGATCCGCTGCAGGTCTGCCACATCTTCATCAGACCTGCGCAGAGCACATAGGACGGCTGCCTCACTCTCGATGAGCACTCGGGCCTCGAAAAAGTCCACAAGATGCTTGAGGTTGTGGTTGGCAATGAGGGGGATGAAGACATCACCCAGGGCATCTCTGTCCACATCCGTGGCCACAAAAGCGCCTTTTCCGTGGGCGATTCGAAGAATACCAAGGGCGCTCAGTTTGGCCAGGGCCTCCCTCAGAGCAAATCGGCTCACATCCAGTTGTTTCTGTAGAATTCTCTCGCTGGGGAGCCGATCCCCCGGTTTCACTGCGCCGGTCTCGATCTGTTTTTTGATGTAGTTTACTATGGCGTCGACTGTCGAAACCCTCTCGATTTTTGCAACAGTTGCAGCCATAGTTCCCCATTTTTTAGGTCTTTA
>JAFDIX010000549.1 GCA_019307805.1 Deltaproteobacteria bacterium
GGAGCATAATGAATATGTGTTTGGGGAGCTTTTGGGCATGTCATCGGTTGAGATAAAGCGGCTGGAACAGGAAAAGGTTATTTATTAGAACAGCCGGTATTATCGAGATCTTTGCAAAATTCGACCTGTGCGGTTAAAAGAATAGCCACAGAGACTCAGAGATAAAGAGGAAACCATGAATAAACGCCAAAACATCCATCGAAAACCGGCCGGTATGGCCCACATATATACCCTTTGCCTCCTTTTTCTCTTAGGGACTTTGGTCGATCCTGGCCATTTGGTATCCAAGACCTATGCGGGTGAAATCATCACGATCGGTGTCCTGGAAGAGCCCAAGACACTGAATATATGGCTGGCCTCTGATGCCTGGTCCAACAAAGTCCTCTACCAGCTTTATCAACCGCTCTATATTCGAGAGCCAAAAGGTTTGAAATTGGTCCCATGGCTGGCTGCGGCTGATCCGGTGTATGATCCGGCTGCCCTATCCTATACAGTAAAAATCAGACCTTGCAAGTGGTCGGACGGCTCCGAATTGACCTCAGCGGATGTTGCCTTTACGGGCAATCTCATCAAGACCTTCAAGGTTCCCCGCTTTCTGGCCAACTGGGAATTTATCAAGAAGATTGAGACCCCGGATAAACATACTGTCCGCTTTCTCCTTAGAGAGCCCAAGGCTGTCTTCCTGTCCAGGACCCTTACCACGCCCATCGTTCAGAAAAGGAGATGGGAGGCCATTGCTGCCAAGGTAAAAAAATTGGAAAACCCGCTTTTGGCGCTGCTCAGGGAGAAGGTGACCGACCCGGTGAGCAACGGACCATTCGTCCTGAAGGAATGGAACAGCGGGGATTACCTGCTCCTTGAAAAGAACGAGCATTTTTTCGGCCAGGGAAAAGAGATCTCGGGGTATCTCTTAGGGCCTTATATTGATGGTATCAAATACAAGTTTTTAGGGACCACCGCCGCCGCAGTCCTGGCCCTCCTCAAGGGAAGCATTGACATGTTCTGGTGGGGGCTTCAGCAGGCCTATCTTCAGGACCTGGAGCAAAACAAGGACATCAGGGTTTTCACCAATGAGAAAAGCGCCCTTTACTATGTGGGATTTAATGTCAGGAAGAAGCCCTTTGATGATATCCACTTCAGGAAGGCTATCGCCCTGTCCACGGATAAGCGTTTTATTATCAGCAAGATCATACAGGGATATGCCTTGCGGGCAGATTCCATTGTCCCGTCGAGCAATGTCTTCTGGTATAATCCAAACGTCCCTACATATGGTGAAGGGCTTTCAAGAGAGGACCGGATTCGAAAGGCCTATGTGGTCCTCAGCCAAGGCGGGTACACGTGGAAACGCTCGCCCGTCACCCTGGAAGGCAAGGTGGTTCAAGGGGAAGAAATCCGCCTGCCCAACGGCAGCCCAATGAAGGAATTTACCATCCTCACGCCTCCTGCGGATTATGATCCGCAAAGGGCCATGGTAGGGCTCATGATTCGGGAGTGGGTCAAGATGTTAGGAATGCCTGCCACATCCAAACCCATGCCTCTGGGATCTCTGATTCAACAGGTCAAGACACGCCGTCAATTTGATCTCTTTGTGCTGGGCTACGGTAACCTGTCATTAGATCCTGACTATTTGAGAAATTTTTTTATCTCCAGAAATAATAAACCCACAGGCAGGAACACCAGCGGGTACAGTAACCCCCGCTTTGATCGCATTGCCGACGCCAGTGCCGACGCCATGGACCTAAAAGAGCGAAAAAAACTCATATGGGAGATGCAGGATATCATAATGGACGATCTCCCCTGGCTCCCCCTTTACAGCCCAAAACTGGCCGAAGCGGTGCGACGGGATAGGTTCACAGGATGGGTTTCAATGGTGGGAGGTATCGGCAGCCGCTGGTCGTTCTGCACTATCAAGCCGGTTAAAAAAGGCAATCTCCGGGACTAAGATAAGGCACTGTTTGCCTGTCTTTCTACGCCCTATAATGTGATCATCGATCCGACACTGTTGAGGATAAACTCCTCCGGGAATTCCTGTGACATCTGTTGGATGGCCTTCCAGCCGGTGCAGTGCATGGGGGAGAGAAACTGCGGCCGGATCTTTTTCAATTCACCAATGGTCTGTTCGATGATTTTTTCAAAATAGGGGCCGGACAGGTGAAATCCTCCGATAACCGCGTGGACCTTTTGGATGCCGGTCAGCTTCCGGGCATAAAAAATCGTGTTGATGATGCCCGCATGGCTGCACCCGGCAATGACCACCAGTCCCTTTCCTTTCAGGTTGACCACCAGTGCCTGATCGTCTGAAATCGGATCCTTTTCGATCTTTCCATCCCGTTCCAAAACAGCATTGGGAAGGCCTTTCTCAAACGATGTGACGCGTTCCACTTCGCCGGTTACCATGATCCTATCACCGGCAAGGGATGTGGGCGTTTTGCTTTCCAAAAGGTCGATGTTCCGTTTTTCGAGATCCTCTTTCACTAAGGTCTGCGGAAAGAGGAGCCTCCGGCCATCGGCCAGGCCGAAAAAACGGGGGCCTGCAAAGGCTCCCGGATGAAGGACAAGGGGGATCGTGCCGGGAATCTTATCAAGGATAGGATAGAGAGAACCGGTATGATCCATATGGCCGTGGCTCAATGCGATGGCCTCCACCTGAGTGAGATCCACCCCAAGCTGGTCCAGATTATGCGGCACCCCTATCTTGGTATATCCCGTATCGAACAGCATGGTATGTTTCTCTTCTCCTCCATACACGGTCACAAGCAGAGAAAGTCCATGCTCTGCAAGGAGGGTGTCCACCGGGATCGTCTCGGTTTTTGCCAGGGGAGGGCGGGTGATCACCTCGGTATTTGTGAGCAGTACATCCACATAGTTGTCTATCACGGTCAGGATCTCAACACGATCCACCTCTTTAAGTGGAACAGACGGTTTGTTCATGGTTCTAACCCCCTAAGTTCTCTGCTCGCATAATTGTTCGTATGACAAATAGACTATTACGTTCCGCAGGTCAGCTACGTACTCATCAACAATTTTAAATATCAGGAAAATGGGCCGATTTCAACATGTTTTCCCTAATCCATTCCAGTAATTTCCGGTTAGGTTCTTGCATATGAATCATTAAAAAAATCGTAAAATCAATGGCTTAAGTTCATTTTTTGCTTGACATTTCAATTAAGGTGTGCGGCAAAATTTTGTAATCTTTAATGATTTCAGGAGGTTACAAAATGCCCTACACAATCGATCGTCGAAA
>JAFDIX010000550.1 GCA_019307805.1 Deltaproteobacteria bacterium
CCTTCTTTGAAAAGCACTCCAAAGATAACGGTGGCCTCCATGCCAAAAAAATACCAGTGCCAGAAGGCCTCCCCCCATTATTCCCAGGGGCGGGTAAAAGAGCCAGGATATAATCCCCAGCCCGGATATTGCCAGGGCGATCCTCTGGATCGGATTGGCCTTCTTAATGAAATAACCCTGCACACCGCCGGCCAGGGCAATAAGCCCTACAAGGGTTACCAACAAAGTGACAAGGGTCTCAATAATGCCATGGGTCCCTTGCAGCATAAGGCATGGATTGAAGACAAACACCCAGGGTACAATAACCATGGCCAGTGCCAACTTTATGGCATAAAAACTGGTCTTCCATAGGCTTCCACCCGCTATGGCGGCACCGATAATGGCCATCGGCATCACCGGCGGTGTAAAATAGTGGACCAGGGCGGCCCATATGACAAACCAGTGCGCGGCCAGCGGCATGACACCTGCCTCGACCAGCGAGGGAGCCGCGATGATGGCCAAGATAAAGTAACAGGCGATCATGGGCATTCCACATCCAAGGATATAGCTCACGACTGCCGTAAGCAGCAAAAGAAGGACCATGTTTCCCTGTGCGAGGGAGGTGACCATGCCTGCAAAACGCACGGGCATGCCCGTTATTTCAAGGCTCCCCATGATGACCCCCAACCCGGCAAAAATCGGGGCCATTTGCACCAGAACATGCATCCCCCTTTGGAGGCCCACAAGGATGCGTTTAGGCCTGAGCCTGTCTTCCCTATGACCAAACTGGCCGACAACGATCATCATTGCTACTGAGTAGAGAACCGCGGATTGTATAGACCATTTCAAAGCCAGCAGCAGAAAGACGAACAGGGCTATGGGCAGGAGATAGTGGCCGCCTCTTCTCAATGACGCCAAAAAAGAGGGAAACCTGCTTCGATCCAGAACGGGGATATCGCTCCTTCTTGCATGGAAATCGACCATCGCGATGAGGGTGGCATAGTACAGGAAAGCAGGAAGGATGGCACCCATGATCACCTTATAATAGGGCAGTTGCAACCACTCCGCGATAAAGAAAGTGAGCGCCCCCATGACGGGTGGTGTGAGGCTGCCGGCACTGGATGACACAGCTTCTATAGCACCCGCCATTGAGGGCGAATAGCCTGCGCTCTTCATCATAGGTATCGTTACGGAGCCTGTTAGCGCCACATTGGCCGGTCCTGTGGGCCCAATGGAACCCAGTCCGCCGCTCCCGATCACAGCAACCTTTGCGGGCCCGCCTTTCAGATGCCCCAGGACACTCAAGGCCAGCTGCATGACCACCCTTCCGGCACCCGAAACCATAACCAGACCCGCGAACACCATAAATAACACGATGATCTTCGCCCAGAGCGACGCGATATGACCGAACATACCGCTGTCATACAAATATACCGTCGAGAGCACATCGTCAAAATAGAATTTTCTGCTCCAGAGAATTCCTGGCCAGTGATTACAGGTCAGGGCATAGATGAAAAATACCGCAATAACCGCTACCACCGACCACCCCATCGTTCGCCTCACGCCCTCTAGGAGAACGAGGAGCGTGATAATTCCGAACCCTATCCCGGTGGCCGTAATGGGTGTCCCCTCGGCCATGATCTCGTTGTTGATGAACATGTAGCCGCATCCTGCAACGGTGGCTGCAATGGCCAAAAAATCGTACCATGGGATACTGTTTCTCTGGGCCCGATGTTTCGCTGGTGCGAATAGAAATACTACCACCAGGCTCAGAATGATACTCAGGATAACAAATCTATCCGGTCCTAGTGGAATGAACTTGGTCCAGAAATCAAGGGGGTAAAGGATGTGGTAAAGGTAGAAAAGAACAAGAAAAATATTGAGGATGATTCCCCTTCCGGTCTTGAGATCAAGCAGAGTTTCCCACTCCTTGGGGGTTTCCATACGGGGAAAATCAATCGTCGCCTTTTTGCGGTCTCCCGAGCTGGCACCAGCCATAAGATCGCTTTCCTCCTTTTATAAAAGCAAGGCCAATTGCCCATTTCCCCCATCTCCTCACCTGTGAGAGGAAGAAATGGGGGACGGTGTGATGAAGCGCAGGGTTACTTGGATTTACCGAGCTTAGCCAAGAGCTTTTTCTGATTGGCCTCCATTGCGGGTGTCCATACACCGACTTCCTTTAGATATTTCACAGTACCAACGTGGTACGGGACCGAGACCTTTGCACTGGCAATCTTTTCAACCTCATAATCCCTGAAGAAGGGGTGGACTTTGAGCAGGGTGTCGAAGTTTTCGTACATCGTTTTGAGAAGTGTATATACGAGATTCTCACTCGTAGTGGCATAAACATACGTGGAGACGGGCGTCGCAATCGTATACAAGGGATATTCCAGGCCGGGACCGACGCCGACATAATTTCCTTTGTACATTCTCCAGTCCCGCGGCGCAATCTCACCCCAAAACCATGGATATTTCGAGTCCACAAAAGCGGCAGCCTCCTTCGAAATCTTTAGTGGAAAAGCTTTTGGGGCATCTCTCCAGATGGAGTCCAGATTCGGCAGTCCTTCCAGGCTTGCATCAAGCCTCCCTTCGATCAAAGCGGCATGCTTTTCTTTCATGGGAAGATTGGCGATATTTTTCACACTATCCTTGATCCCATAGAATTCAAGTAGGGTGCCTCCACATTCCGTCATGGTGACAGCCCGCTTCGAGGTATAGGTTATGGTTCTTCCGGCCAGGTCTTCCATCTTTTTCACACCGGACTTTGGAAGGACAACGAAACCAAAATGTACATCGATCGCCTTAAAAAACATGCGTACATCATATTTTTTATCTTTGTACTCATTCAAACCGTTATTGGCCAGATAGGCATCTCTCATTCCGCTCTTCCAGACGTCAAGACGCCCTTTCTCCAATTTTGGAAAGGCGGCTACTGAACTGGCCACCTGAGTGGTAAAACACTTGATGCCTAATTTCTCTTCCCACATCTTTAATAAAGCCAGGTCCATGACGTAGGAACTTCCCCGGGCCGCTCTAATGCCCCACGCCAATGACTCAGGAAGTTTCTCCCCGGCCAGTGACAGGTTAACACAAAAACCAAACCCGCTTCCGACAACGATCGAAAAAAATAAAAGAACCGACAAACATTTTCTCATGGCTTTAACCTCCCTCTTTTCAATCATTCATAAAATAAAAGGACCTCAGTTTACTGTCATTCACGATCAAATTATTATAACGAACGTTCAATATAATTTTTTTGAGGGTTGTCAAGCAAAATTAATTTCCCAAATCCAAAGGCACTACCCAAATGGTCTCAAACCTCTCCTATGAGGATTCCACCTCTTCAAGGGCGGCATCCAGAAATCTTCCGTCAACCCAGGTCCTTACGTCAAAATCATTGTTGATAAATCCGTGATCCCGCAGGAATCGTTTTTCGATTTCAATGGCATCTATTCCCCTCTCCGATATTTCAGGGACAAGGTGCTCATGAAAATCATCCGGATGGGTTGTTCCCATGCCTTCTTCGGGCAGACCGGTCGCTTTCGCAATAATGCTTCTCACTTCAGTGGGGTTCTTTTTGGCCCACATCCCCGCACGAACCAGGACCTTCATCCACCTTTTGATCAGATCCGGGTGCTCTTCGGCCAGATCGGCGTTCACCGCACAGATGACCGGGTAGGCGTTGTGGACCAGGGTTCTCCAATCCGGGTGTTCGTTCAGTCGATAGATCACCCTGGTCGCTCCCATCTGTTCCAACACAAAATCCCTTCCGAGGTAGGAAAATATGGCGTCCACCGTTCCGGACTTAAGGGCCTCCAGCTCGATTTGCTGGGATGTTTTCTTTATCCTCTTGAAACCCGGATGATCGGGAGCCCCGGTATGGTCGGGCCCGGTCGGTCTGTTTGCATAGGCCAGGGTCGTCGGCAGGTCAACGAAGCGGACATCATCGGGCGTCAGGCCGTGGGCCTCGAGTGCCATGATAATGCCCCTTTTCACCGTGGCCCTTCGAAAATCTATGATGCCGAGCAGGTCCCTTACCAATGCGACCCGTTTCCCCTTCAGGTCTTTGACGGACCGGATGGGCGAATCCTTGCGAACAAGAACGGCCTGTGATGCCTCGGAACAGACAATGCCTATAGCCTTGGTCCTTGCCCCTTCGGACCTGGTCCAGATAGACGGGATGCCCCCGCCGTCCCGAATCAACAAGGGATGTTTCAGCGTAAAATGGGAGAGCCGGTCCTCATAGGGAAGGGAACTGATATGTGAAATCCTGATCCCGTCCTTTTCAAACTCCCTCTCCAGCCATCCCAGGGCCATGGCGATATTGGTCGCGCTCGGCACAGGACAGGCCGTCCACCAGATCTCGGAAATTTTTGAACTCAATTTATCCTCCTTATTAAAACCCTAAAACGACCAAAGTGGATAGGTTGGCCCATATCGCAAATAAATATCCGGGCTCGGAGAGCCCGGTTTTGGGCTAACCCCTAAAAGGGGATAATATACCTTGTCCCCAGAGGGGACAAGGTTTTAAGCTGCCCCCATGATTAATTATTCTTCATCCTTATCATCTTGATGCTTTATGTATTTTATGATCATTTCTTCGTCTAGGCCTACTGTGTCCACACAGTCTCCTTTGGTCCAGAAATGATTTCCCCAGTACTTTTTTTCTTTCAGTTTTTTGAAATGGTTAAAGATCCTTATTGCTGTACGACCTTTTACAATCCCTACGTAATCAGAGACACTTATTTTGGGAGAAATCATTACTAATAGATGAACATGGTCAATTTGAACATTGAGTTCTATTATTTCAGCCCCCTTTTGTTCAGAAAATGCTCTTATACAATTTTCAATTTTTGTGGCTATTTTGCC
>JAFDIX010000551.1 GCA_019307805.1 Deltaproteobacteria bacterium
CATTCACGCTGCCACATTCCTTGCAAAGATAATCATAAATAGGCATTGGTAACCTCCTTACTCTATTTCCTATATTCCAGTTTATATATATCCTTTTCAAAACGCTGAATCAACCGACTTTAGCAAACTGTCCAGAGATGCTGGTCGAAGATCCCGGCCTTAGCGGGGATACTGGTCCCTGGATGCCAGCCAAAAATCCTACTATCAGGGGCTGGTTTATCCAGTATCTAGTATCCGGCATCCAGTATCCTTCGGCTCCATACAATGATTATTTTATCACCCCTTGGTTGGTCAACACCTGGTGCATTGTTGCGAAGCTGGTTTAATGTGCGCATCCGCCGCCGGCACCATGCCCTGCACAGGTCTGGTCCGTTGAAAAGATGGGGAGTGATCCGGACTTGACCAGTTCGAAATTTTCGTTTACGGATCCTTCAACCCCCCGAAACACCTTGATGCCCGCAGCATTCAATTTCTGAAGGGCCCCGAGACCGATCCCTCCCACAGCCACGGCATCCACGATTTTACCCCCCAGGGCCGCCACAGGCCGGCACTGGCCCTGCTGGTGGTTCTGATCTGCATTGCTCACCGTCTTATGGGTGCTTTTGTCACTATCCACCAGTATAAAGCAGGATGCCGAACCGAAATGTCCATACACCTGGCTCTCCATCCCTTTGTCATCCATGGTTGGAAATGCAATGATCATTTTATATTCTCCTTTATCTTCCTGATCCGAACATATCACATAATTGAGCGTAGGTCTTCACGACAGCCTGATCCGGGTCCAGGGTGTATTGAAAACCCAGTTCTGCCGAAACAAATCCCTGATAGTTTATTTCAGTAAGCGCCTTGACCATTGGTGCAAACTCCGTAGTGCCCTCTCCGGGGATAGTGTGCACATCATTATCCCCATGGTTGTCATTGATATGAATATGAAAGGGCACTTCCCTGAGGCTGCTCATTACCTGTGCCAAGTCTTCGCCATTCACATGGCAATGCCCCGTGTCCATGAGAATGCCCACACGTTCTGAACCAATCTCCTCTACCATGCGCAGGCCGTCAGCCACCGTATAAATCAGCGTGGTCTCAAAACTGTGGGCAGGCTCAATGAGGAGAGCCATGTCTGTGCCATCGGTGTAATCCAGCAGTTCCAGAATGCTTCGCCGAAGTTGCGCCCACCCCTTTTCAGGGGATTCCCCATGAAGCGTCATCCCAGGGCAGAGACTGACAGAAGGAGATCCCAGACGCTTTGCATTGTCTATGGCATCCTGGATATAGCGAACACTGTCTTTCCGGATTTTCTCATTTGAAGAGCAAAGGATAGTGGGGTAACGAAATTGAGCAGGGATAAAGTTCGGGACAGTCATCTCCAGTTCTTCCAACAGGGCAATAATACCGTCCATTTCATCGTCCAGATCATGACGGTAGGCATGAGGCCGACCACCCCAGATTTCCACCCCTTGATATCCGTATTGGTGCAATCGGCGAATCGCCTCGGTCAAGGGATAATTCACATACACAAAAGATGATTGGGAGAAATGCATTGCAACTTTAGCCCACTTTAGGTCACTTCACACTTTAGACACTTCAGCCCTATTGCAGACCGTGTCCGGTAGCCCAGTCCTGCACATCGATGGGCGTATTGAGAATCCCTATCCCTGCAGCACGCATGGCTTCGATCTTGCCGTCGTAAGTGCCCGCAGAACCTCGCACGATAGCGCCGGCGTGACCCATTTGTTTGCCCTTTGGTGAGATGCGACCTGCAATGTAGGCTGCCACCGGTTTTGTTACGCCGCCGCCCGCAATAAACTCCGCAGCCTTTTCTTCCTGCTCTCCACCGACCTCGCCCACAATGATGACCGCATCGGTTCCTTCATCTTCCTCAAAGCGTTTGAGGATGTCCTGAAGATTGGCAAGGACCACAGGGTCCGCACCCATGCCCACCACCGTGCTTTGCCCCACATTTTTCTCCGAAAGGATGCCGGCAAATTCATAGGAGAGTGTGCCGCTGCGGGAGATGATGCCGACACGCCCCGGCGCAAAAAGGGAGGCCGGCATGATACCCATTTTCCCGACACCCGGCACGAGAATGCCCGGGGTTGTGGGCCCCACTGCAAAGATCTGTTTTTCTTGCGCGTAGGCCCGCATCTTCATGACATCGTGAACCGGGATGTGTTCGGGCACGACCACGATGAACTCAACACCTGCGTCAGCGGTCTCATAAAAGGCATCCAAAACAAAGGGTGCCGGCACAAAAAATACCGAGGCATTGGCCCCGGTCTCTTTCACGGCTTCGGCAACACTGTCAAATACCGGCAGGCCTTCCACCGATGCCCCTCCTTTGCCGGGTGTTACCCCGCCCACAACAGTCGTTCCGTACTCCAGCATCCACTTTGTTTGAGTACTTCCTATCTTACCCGTAATCCCCTGAACAATGACCCGGGTTGACTTGTCAAGAAGAATGCCCATTACAGTCCCTCGTTTTTGATTATTATGCCTTGTCCCCAAGTAACTCCAGAAGCCTTTCTACCACCGCTTCCGAGGCTGTATCCGTGACCACATGGACGCCCCCGGATCGCAGGATCTCCCATGTCTCTTCCTCTCTGTTCCCAAGGGCCTTGGCCACGATTGGTATCTTGAGATTGTTCTCCTGGATATAACGCACAACCCCCTTGGCCCCTTCATGGATGGGATTGATGCCACCGTACACATTGATGATCACGGCACGGAGGTTCGGTTTCATGGACAGAAGTTCCATACAATTATAGAGCAATTCCTCGGTAATCCCTCCGCCTGTTTCGAGGAAATTGGCCGGCTTGAGTCTCGCTCCGATGATGTCCATGGTGGCCATGCCCAGTCCTGCACCGGATGAGATGAGACCGATATCCCCATCCAGATCCACAAAAGTGACCCCGATTTCCCGGCCCTTTCGCTCCAGGGGGTTTTCAAAACGCTCCAACCTGCCCGGCAGGGGGGATTTGACCCGTGCCAGGGCGGAGTTGTCAATTTCCAGAACGGCATCCACGGCCAGCAGACCGCCGTTCGGGAGAACCACGAGAGGATTGATCTCAGCGATAATCGCCTCATACCGGGAGAACACGCGGTAAAGCCGCACCACCACATCGGCGCAGGCAATGAGCATACGGTTGGACAAGCCCAGACGTCTCAGGAGGGTCCGTGCCTGATAGGGGTAGAAACCGAAATTGAGGTCTATGGGAACCGATGCAATTTT
>JAFDIX010000082.1 GCA_019307805.1 Deltaproteobacteria bacterium
TGCCCTTGAGGTACTGGCCGGTGAGGGACCCGTTGACCCGGGAAGTGGGCCCGAAGTACATGACCTGTCCGCCCTGTTCCCCGGCCCCGGGGCCGAGATCAAGCATGAAATCGCTTTGGCTGATAATCTCCGGGTCATGCTCTACTACCACGACGGTGTTCTGGAGATCCCGGAGTCCTTTAAGGATTCCGATAAGACGGTGGTTGTCCCTGGGGTGAAGCCCGATGCTCGGCTCGTCCAGGACATAGAGGGTGTTGACGAGGGAGGACCCCAGGGCGGAGGTGAGGGCGACGCGCTGTACCTCGCCACCGGAGAGTGTTCGGGATTGCCGATCCAGTGTGAGGTAGCCCAGCCCCACGTCCAGAAGGTATTTGAGCCTGTTGCGGATTTCGTCAAGGACAAGGAGGCTTGCCTTGTCCCCGGAAGAGACCTTCACCCTATTGAAAAAACGGCCTGTCTCATCAACACTCATTGCGTTGATCTCGGCAATGTTTTTCCCCTGCAGCCGATAGAGCAGGGTCTCTTCTTGAAACCGGGTGCCGTGACAATCCGGACACTCACTGTAGCTTCTGTAACGGGAGAGGAAGACCCGGACGGGCATCTTGTAGGTTTTTGTCTCCAGCCAATTGAAGAACCCGCGAATACCATAGTAGGTCGGTGTCCCGTCAATGATGTCTTTTTTCTGGGTTTTGGTGAGACGCCGGAAAGGGGAATTGGAAGGAATCTTCCTGCGCCTGCAGAAATCCATCAGATCTTCAAACTCCATCCTTCCCCTCTCCACGGAGCCCCAGGGCTTTAGGGCCCCCTCTTCAATGGACAGGGAAGGGTCCGGGATGACAAGATCCAGATCGATATCAATAACTCTCCCGAACCCCCGGCAGGTCTCACACGCCCCCACAGGCGTGTTGAAGGAAAAGAGGTTGGGAGTGGGCCGGGCATAGGATATTTTACAACGGGCACATTCCAGGGTGCTGCTGAAGGAAAGATGCCTGGAAGGCTTGATCCAGAGGTGGAGTCTGCCGCCACCAAACCGAAAGGCCTGTTCCAGGGAGTCTATGATGCGCTTTTTTTCAGACGGTTTGAAGGGGAGCCGGTCCGCCACGATCTGAATCTCGTCTTCATGGTTTTCCGGTTGCCAGTGGTCCAGATCCGATATTTGCCCCTTGCGGAAGTACCGGGTGAAACCCATGCGATGGAGCTCTTTGCGAATTTCCTCGGAAGGGGTCTTGTCCCGGGGAACGGGGAAGGTGATGATCACCTCCGCGCCCTTGGGCAGGTCCCTAATAGCATTCCACACGTGGGCCGGGGTTTCCGGAAGAACCGGTTTTCCGCAGCCTCTGCAATGGAGCTTTCCCAACCGGGCGTAGAGCAGTTTCAGGTGATCCGTGAGTTCCGTCATCGTCCCCACGGTGGAGCGCGAGGTCCTTACCGGATCCTTTCGGTCGATGGCAATGGCGGGGGGGATGTTCTCAATCCGATCCACCAGGGGACGGTCCATACGCTCCATGAACTGTCGGGCATAGGGGGAAAATGTCTCGACATAGCGGCGCTGGCCCTCGGCGTACAGGGTATCGAAGGCGAAGGAAGACTTGCCCGAACCGCTCACGCCGGTCACCACGGTAATCCGGTTGAGGGGAATGTCCAGGGTCAGATTTTTCAGGTTATTCTGACGGGCACCAACGACCTTGATGTCCGGAGTGTGTGTGCTTTTTTTTGGCAATGGCCTTCTAAATCTTAATTAATCCACCGGTTCTACCGGTGAGAAATGAAAAGATACTGGATGCTGGATACTGGATACTGGATAAAATACGAATAAAGGAATTTCAACGAGTTCTGGATGCCGGTCGAAGATCCCGTCTTCAGCGGGGATCGAGTCCCCGCAGACAACTACGGGACAGGCCGGCATGACGGATTTGGACTTTTTACGGGCCCGTCAAATATTATCTATCCGGCAACCAGCATCTAGCATCTGTTCGCCTCCCCGGCCCGTACCGGCCCGGGACGGGCAAGCAATGTGTTATTTATTCCTCCAACTCGTCGGCTTGTCCGCTGGCGGGTTTCCCCGCCTCCGGCGGGACAGGAAGGCGAAGCTTCGCTAGAAATCATTATGGCATGGGGTGGGGTATGGATCAATGCAAAATTCACATATAACCGGTTCTCACTGATTCCGGTTTGCGGCACACAATCTGAGCCACGGCCCTTTTTGGATTTTCCAGGATCCCTTCAAAGGAGTGAATAATCTCCCAGTCCTGAAACCATCCATGTAATTCCCCTGGCATCAGGAGAAAATCGGGATTGCGGGGTTTTCCAAATGGCGGCTGCTCAATGGTGAATGTCTCATAGAAAATAAGTCCACCGTCCTTCAGTCCTTTTTTAATGCATGGGATAAGGGGGCGGTGAAGGTACCGGAAAACCAGGATGGTCCCATAGGTATCCGGAGGCAGGGGATTGACACCATCCTGCTCCAGGTCCACCCTGGCAAACTCTGCATCCACGCCCAATCCCTTTGCCAGGCCCCTGGCCTTGGAAAGAGCGTCCCGGGAAATATCCCAGAGAATCACGGGAAAGCCTCTCCCAGCCAAAAATAGAGCGTTGTGTCCTTCACCGCATGCGAGGTCCAGGACCGGCCCCTTCACTGCTTCCGGGGCAAAGAGATGCAGGTGTTTCAGGAGCAATGGAGATGGTTCACTGGTGTAATCCTTTGCAGAAATCTTCTCAGACCTTCCTTTCGATATGGCGGATGATGTTCAGATAAATATTGCGATAACGATTTCAGACGCATGACCAAAGGTCGTGCCGGGCATAAAAGGATTCACATTATTAATGTTATTTCTGGGACATGATATTAGCCCGACTACCCCAATTCAAGGGCAATGTTGAGCGTTTCCCTACACCGCATGACCGTAGATTCGCCAAAGGAGCTTTTCATTTGGAGCGGTATTGGGGTATCCTACTCTAGTCTCCTGTCCCAGAAAAATTAGAAAAATCGTATGGGATTTAAACTTTCATTTTCGAGAAGCAATAACGATAAAGTCAAGTCCGAGTTATTAAGGAGAGCATTTAATTGTTTGCATTTCAATAGCTTTGCGAAAAAAATCCCCCTCAATCTCCCTTTAAAAAAGGGGGAGGGCCAATCGTACTTAGGCTATCTTGCCCCTCAATTCCCTTAGAAAAGGGGGACTTTAAGGACTTCCCCCCTTTTTTAAAGGGGGGCCAGGGGGGATTTCAGATTGCAAACAATATTATGCTCCGCGTAGTATGTGAATTACATGTCGGACACAACACTGGTATCATGAAAAGTATACTCTGCAAGGCTGGGGAAAAAAATTTTTGGAATGGGATATGCCAGTGAAAATGGATATTCCCCCATTTGTCACCAAGATCATTCAAGGACTCCAGCGTGCCGGCCACGAGGCATACATCGTTGGCGGGGCGCCCAGGGACGCGTATCTCAGGCGCCCGATCATGGACTGGGATATTACGACTTCGGCCTCACCTGAAAAGATCAAGACGGCATTCTCCGGCATCCGGCATTTCTCTCTCAAACACGGCACGGTGACGCTTGTTCACAATGGGCAGCTTTATGAGGTGACGTGTTTCAGGGGGTCTCGCGGCATTGGAAAGAACCTGAAGGAGGATCTTGGGCTTCGGGATTTTACCATCAATGCCATGGCCTACGAACCAGGCAGTGAAAAACTCCTGGATCCCTATGGGGGCAGGGGAGACATCGCCCAAGGGCTGGTCAGGGCGGTTGGAGCGCCCGAGGATCGGTTCCGGGAGGATCCCCTCCGGCTCATGAGGGCCATCCGCATTGCCAACCAACTGGGATTCAGGATTGATCCTAAAACCCTGGATGCCCTTATCTCAATGGCAAATCTACTGAAAACCGTGGCAACAGAAAGGGTGCGGGATGAAATGATGAAGGTCCTGCTGTGCCGGAAGCCCTCCATTGGATTCAACCTGATGCGGCGGACAGGTCTTTTAAATGTCTTTCTCCCTGAACTCATGGAAGGCTATCTAAAACGACAGAATACCTATCATCGGTTTACGATCTTCAAGCATGTTATGGTGACGGTGGATCGCGTTGATGCGGACCCTGTCCTGAGACTCACGGCTTTGTTCCACGATATCGCAAAACCCCGATGCAGGACCAAGTCCGATGGCCGATGGCGGTTTCTGGGGCACGAGGAAGCAAGTGCCGGGCTGGCCGAGGAGATCATGGAGCGCCTGAAATTTGGGAAGGAGACCAGGCAAGAGGTGACCCACCTCATATTCCATCACCTCATCGGCTATGGCTCCCAATGGACTGATGGCGCTGTGAGGCGGTTGATTCGAAAAGTGGGGCCGGAAAATGTGGGACGCCTCCTGGCATTTCGCAGGGCCGATCTCCTGGCCCACGGCATGGGGAATGAAAAATTGCATCTCCTGGATGAGCTTGAAGAGAGAATAGAAAAGGTGAGCGCGGAATTCCTTGTAAAGAAGCGCGGGGATCTGGCGATCGACGGGAGTCAGGTTATGGCGTTCCTGGGTCTATCCCCGGGACCGGAGGTTGGTAAGGTCCTGGGGGAACTGATGGAGGCGGTCGCGGATCAGCCTGAAGGGAATACAGAAGAAGGCCTTCTTGAGCTGCTCAAGGCTATGAAAAAAGCCTAGTTTCCTGCAGGACCTTTTCCTTGACAGGTGCAGCGGTTGCTGAATATTCTGAAAATGAAGGAGAATAGAAATGGTATCCAGATATAAACAGGGATTGGGAGTCGTCTTGGTTCTGGCGCTATTGGGGAGTCTCGTCACATGTGCCACGATTTATGTCATGAAGGTACACTACCAGGTTCCATGGGAGGACGAAGGACTCAAAGGGAAGAAAGTGGTCTTTTCTTTTAAGGATGAAAGGGCGGATAAGCACATTCTCACCAAGAATGCCAAGAAAGAATTCGGGTCTTTTTCGGAAAGTTTTTACCTTTCTGTAGGCCATGCTGAAGAACCGGGCCACAGGATGGGGGTTTATGATCTTGGCGGTATGTTTGAGGAGGCCTTCCACAAGAGGCTCGAGAATCTGGGTATTGACGTCGTGGAGGAGAGACGGGATTCGGAGATCGGGCTGGTCATTGCACTTAAATCCTTTCAGTTGGATCTGGTCATCAGTACCTGGAAAGTCACCCTGGAATACGAGGCCAGA
The DNA here is from genome assembly GCA_019307805.1 of Deltaproteobacteria bacterium. Lineage (GTDB taxonomy): Bacteria > Desulfobacterota > DSM-4660 > Desulfatiglandales > HGW-15 > JAFDIX01. The sequence continues at coordinate 5,177 of JAFDIX010000082.1, forward strand.
CTTGTCAAAAAGGGCAACGTCCTTGCCACCCAGAGTTTATACGGACAGGCGGAACGGTTTAAATGGGTTGGGAGAGGCGAAGCGGATAAGGCTGTCTCAGAAATTTTCAGCGATACGGTGAACCGGTTGGATTTGGAGAGACTCTTTGTGATGGCCAACATATCCTGATTCATAAAGGGCCATGGTGTATACTTTTACTGCTTTCTGTGCTATTCCACGGGCCAAAAGAGGTCAGGCTAAATTCATCATTCTGATTCGGGGTTAACATAGTGGCGGAGAAGGGAAAAAAGGGAAAAAAAGCACAGAAGAAACACGGCCTGACGAGCTGGTTCAAACTCAAACTCCTGGGAAGGGAGAAGGATGCCGGCCCCATTGATACGCAATTTCTTGCGGATCTTTCCGATGTCGAGACCGTGGGCCGGTATGAAATTATAGGCAAGTTGGGCCAGGGCAGTATGGGGGTGGTCTATCTCGGGAAAGACCCCTATATCAATCGAAACGTAGCCATCAAAATCTCCCGACCTGCCGCTGATCTGGTGGAGGAAAAGGCCGACAAGTATAGAGAACGGTTTTTCCTGGAGGCCCAGTCTGCCGGCAGGCTCATGGACCCCAGTATCGTGGCCATATATGATGCCGGGATGTACAAGGATTTCTGCTACATCACCATGGAGTATATTGACGGCACCACCCTTGAAAAGTTTTGTCACAAGGAAGATCTTCTCGCCATCAACAGGGTTGTTGAAATCATGTTTGCTGCATGCAGGGCACTCGATTTCGCCCACAAAAAGGGGGTGGTCCATCGAGATATCAAGCCCTCCAATATAATGCTCAACAAGGCAGGGGCTGTGCGCATCACGGATTTCGGCATCGCACAAATCAAGTCGGACCAGACCACATCCAAAGGGATCATCGGGTCCCCAAGTTACATGTCCCCCGAGCAGGTGAAAGAAGGGCCGGTGGAAGACAAGAGTGACATCTTTTCCCTGGGATGTGTGTTTTACGAGCTTCTGACAGGAGAGAAGGCCTTTACGGGAGACAATTATTTTTCCATCCTTTACAAAATCACCAATGACGCTCCTGTTCCTGTTCGGGAGATTCGTCCTGAAGTGCCTGAAATTCTTGCAAAGATCGTCAGAAAGGCCCTCGCCAAGAATCCCAACCAGCGGTACCAGACCTGCATGGATTACGCCTATGATCTGCGTGTTGCACTCAGGGGTCTGAAAGGCACGACCAAGAGTGAAAAGGTGGCAGATGTTATTGATTATGTCCACAGTGTTCCCTTCTTTGAGAACTTTACCAAAGACCAGGTCAGAGAAATACTGGGTGCCAGCAACATCATCAAGGTCCTCAAAGGGAGGGTCGTAGTGGCAGAAGGGGAGATTGACGATTCCTTTTATATTATTCTGAGTGGGAGGGCCGCAGTTCAGAAAGGGGATAAGAAGATTGCTCTCATCAAAAGGGGCCAGTGCTTTGGCGAGATGTCCTATCTCAGCGGTCAGTCCAGGGCTGCAACGGTGCGGGCCCTGACCGACTGTATCCTGCTCAAGATAAGTGCAACCCTTTTGGACAAATCAGCAGAATCCATCCAGTTGCGATTCCTGAAAAATTTTGCCATGGCGCTTCTGGTCAGACTCTCAAAAAGCACCGGTGACGAAGGCTCCCACCGGGCACTTCCCTAATAGACACGATGACCAAGAGCTCATCCGGAATTCGTCTTTTCCGGATTCGCGCAATCATTTCCCATGAAACAAAAAGTTTTTCTAATCAGCCTGGGTTGTGCCAAGAATCTCGTGGACAGCGAGAACATGCTGGGGATCCTGCAGGAGGCGGGCTACAGCGTGGTGCCGGATGTGGAAGATGCCGATGTGGCTATTGTCAATACATGCGGTTTCATCCAAAAGGCAGTGGAAGAAACCATAGACACGATTCTGGGGTTGGCCCAGTACAAACGAGATGGCACCTTGGAAAGGCTGCTTGTTGCCGGGTGCTTTGTGCAGCGTTACGGGTACAAGCTCAGAGGGGAGATCCCGGAAGTGGATGGATGGTTGGGGACAGGGGAATTCCAACGAATTCCGGAGATCCTGGAGGAGGTCGCCCGTGGCTCTTCTCCCTTCTTCATTGGCAGGCCCACCTATCTGGCAGATCACACCGTTCCCAGGACCCTTACGACACCCACCTATACGGCCTATCTCAAGATCGCGGAGGGGTGTTCCCATACTTGCTCCTACTGCACTATTCCCGGGCTGAGGGGGCCCTTGCGAAGCAGAACCATGCATTCCCTGGTCACAGAGGTTGAGAAAATGGCAGAAGCGGGGGTCAAGGAAATCAACCTGGTGGCCCAGGATACGTCCGTGTATGGCATGGATCTGGGCAAAGGCATGCAGCTGGAAGACCTCTTGGAGAGCCTTGTTCCGGTAAAAGGCATAGAATGGATTAGGATTCTTTACAGCCATCCCCTCAGAATTTCTGACCGCCTTCTTGGCCTTATTGAGGCGGAAGAAAAGCTGTGCCCCTATCTCGATGTGCCACTGCAGCATGTGAATGGGGAAATCCTCAGGCGCATGGGAAGGGCCTTCGAGGCAGAGGGGCCCGAGCAGCTGATAGAGCGGATCAGATCCAGACCCAGGCCCATAAGTATCAGGACCACCTTGATGGTGGGATTTCCTGGTGAGACGGATGCCCGTTATCAGGAACTCTATGATTTTGTGAAATGGGCGGAATTCGATCATCTGGGGGTCTTTGTTTACAGCCCCGAGAGCGGCACTCCTGCGGCACGTTTCAAGGAAGAGGTGGAACCAGAGACGGCCCAAAAAAGACAGGATGCCATCATGGGTCTGCAGGCAGGTATTGCTGAGAAAAAGAACCAACAGATAATCGGGAGAACCGTTCCTGTCCTGGTGGAGGGCCTCAGTCCGGAAACTGATCTCCTGCTGAAGGGCAGGACGGCTACCATGGCCCCGGAAGTGGACGGGCAGGTCCTGATCAACCGGGGGCAGGGTGAGATGGGGGCCATTCAACCGGTCAAAATCACTGAAGCCCATACCTATGATCTTGTGGGTGAGATTGTTTGATCCTTTTTTATTTTGACAAAAGTAGGGTGTTGAATTTAGAGTACAAACGGCCACGGGCGCACAGGGGGCAGGCTGGTTCTGTGTAAGAATCAAAGGAAAACTTCAACAAGAGGCTGTTGTGAGCAAAGACATGGACTTCCTGGCGAGGTTCGGACGCCATTTCGAAAAAATCAACGCGGAACTGCAACGCTCCCTCGACAGTTCCGTCCCCCTGATCCGGGAGATGGGAGAACACTCGCTCCTGGGCGAGGGCAAAAGGTTGAGGCCGCTTCTTTTCATGCTTGCCAGTGGCCTGTGCGGGTACCAGGGGGAGGATGTCTATCGGATTTCAACGGTCTTTGAGTATGTGCACACCGCGTCCCTCATTCACGATGATGTGCTGGACGATGCGGACATAAGGAGAAAGAAGCCCTCTGCAAAACATGTATGGGGCAATTTGGCGGCAGTGCTCGGAGGGGACTTCTTCTATTCCACGGCGGCGGCCATCGCCCTCGAAACGGGCCGGCCCAAGCTCCTCAAGCTGATCAACGATACGACCCTGAGGATGATCGAGGGGCAGGTACTGGAATTGATGCATACCCACGACTGGAATCTGGACAAAGAGAGGTATATGGACATCATTGTTGCCAAGACCGCCGAGCTCATGTCTGCTGCCTGCGCCAGCGGGGCCATCATGGCCGATATTGATGAAGAGAAGGTGGATCAACTGGCGCAATTCGGTCTGAATCTTGGCATCGCCTTTCAGCTCATGGATGACATCCTTGACTACACATCTTCGGAAAAGACTTTTGGAAAGCCGGTGGGAAAGGATCTGAGAGAGGGAAAGATCACCCTGCCACTCATTTACTCCCTGGCAGATCTCGACCCCAAAGAATTTGAGAGACTCCTGGACAGTTGATTACCATGGTCAGGAACAACGGGGCCATTGAGAGAATTCAGGCTGAGACAAAGGATTTTGCCGATAGAGCGGCAAGCTGTCTTCAGGGTTTTCCTGATTCTCCGGCCAAGGATGATCTGAAGGCCCTCAACGCATATCTTGTGGGGAGAGTCTATTAGGTCGCCAAAGGGGCCCAACCCATGGTTCGGAAAATAATGCCGCGATTCGGATTATTTCCCGAATGCACACCTCGGATATCTGCACTCATCACAATTCAGGCACAGGCCACCATGGGCCATGGCGGCCAGGTCCACTCTGGTAATTTTTTCTCCTGCAAGGACCCGCGGCAAAAGAAGGTCAAAGATAGTGGTATGGTAATACAGCACGCAGGCCGGAAGCCCCAGAACGGGGACCTTTCCAAGGTGACCGTATAGGAACATGGCTCCGGGCAGGACAGGCGTGCCGTAGACCACATC
>JAFDIX010000552.1 GCA_019307805.1 Deltaproteobacteria bacterium
TCGGGAAGCAGGCCCAATCCTATAAAGTGAATACAGGGCAAACGGGATTTTACAGGGTCAAGTACCTGGAACCATCCAACATGGAAGAACTGGGCAGGAGAGTGGCCGATAAATCACTGTCCCACGAGGACAGGTGGGGTCTTGAAAATGACCTGTATGCCTTTCTCAAAAAAGGTGAGGTCTCTTTGGAACAATACCTTGGGTTCCTCTCCAACTATTCCCAGGAGGATGCCTGTCTTCCCATTTCAAGTATTGCATCCAACCTCGCAACCCTTTATCTCCTTGGGGATGAAAGTCACAGAGAAAGCATCCTATCCACCGGGAGACCGTTTTTTGAAAAAGTGATGGGAAGAATAGGATATGACCCAACACCGAATGAAGCACATCCTGTGGGCGTTCTCAGGGATCAGGTGCTTTGGGCGGCTGTCCTCTTTGGCTCAAAGGCGGTGTCCCAATACGGGCTTGAGCGATTCAGGGCCCTCGCGGGAGGAGAACCGGTGCATCCGGATATTGTGAAGAGCGTTCTCCGCACAGGTGCCTGGCATGGTGACCGGGAGACCTTCGGATGGTTGACCAATAGGCTGAAGGCCTCGGACAGCGAGCATGAGCGAATGAATATCCTCTCGGCCCTTGGAAGTTTTCAGGACAAAGGGCTTGTAGAGATGTCCCTGGACTACACCCTGACAGACGTCCCGGACAGAAATAAGTTTCTCCCAATCGGCTATCTCTCGGGCAACCCCGGCGCTATAACATACCTGTGGGACTGGTATGTGGGTCATGTGCAGGAACTGGAGCAACTCCACCCCATGCACTATGAGAGAGTCATCGCAAGCATCGTTCCCTATGGAGGACTCGGAAGAGAAGAGGAGGTAGGGGATTTTTTCAAGGACTATCTGGAAAAAAATGAAAAAGTGAAAGATGCGGTAGCGCTTTCCCTGGAAAGGCTGGAAATACATCGGAGAATGAGGAACGCATGAACCTGGATATCTCCTCAGAGGGCCTGGGTAATCACAGAGCCATGATTCCCAGCGTAGCCATGTGCAATATCTTCGCTGACATGACGCAACTCGAGGATTTTGCCGCGGCCCATGGATTTTCAGGGATCGACTGGTCCTTTGATCTGGATGCCCTGCCCGGTACCCCGGCAGAGGAGTCCCGGTGGGCAAAGGGAATATGGGCACTTGCTCCCCTTGAAGTGCGCTATCATTGCCCCTTTTACCGGATGGATCTTGGGCACGATGACCCGGAAAAGGCCAAGGTGGCCGGTGATCTTTTCCGCAGGATCATACGAATGGTGTCAAAGGTGGAAGGGAAATACCTGAGTATCCATATCGGCCTGGGCAGGGATTCCACGGAACCGCTTTCATGGGATTTGACCATTGAAAACCTTCGCAGTCTTGTTCAGTATGGTGCCGACTACAGGGTCAAGGTCTGCCTGGAGAATCTGGCCTGGGGCTGGACGAGCAAACCCCATCTCTTTGAGAAACTCATTCGGAAGAGTGGCGCAGGGGTTACTTTTGACTTCGGTCACGGTCGTGCTTCCGAGTCGATTCAAACCCAGCTCTATACCATGGAGGATTTTCTTACGCCCCACTACGACAGGATTTTCAACGCCCATATTTATCACATAGAGACCCCGGGGTTGGGCCATATCCCACCGGATTGCCTGGGGGATATTGAAGATCGTCTGTCCCTGCTGAGGGAGACGGGCTGCCGGTGGTGGGTTATTGAGATAAGAGAAGCAGAAGGTCTGCTGAGGACCAAAGAACTTCTCGATGCCTATCTGGAGAAACTGTCCCCCGGACAAAAGGAACAGGGAACCGAGGCAGTCGGCTAAAGGCAATATGCATCATGTCACCGATCAAAAAAATCATTCTCCTTTTGTTGGACGGCCTTGGGGATAGATCCTACCGTGCACTCAACGGCCGGACGCCGCTTCAGGCTGCCGAAACCCCCCATCTGGACCAGTTGGCAGGGCTTGGAGGTAACGGCCTCTACCATGCTTCAATCCCCGGGCAGTGCCTCCCGAGCGAGACGGCCCATTATCTTCTTTTCGGGTATGACCTGAAAACTTTCCCCGGGCGCGGTCTCTTGGAGGCTGTCGGCGCGGGGATTCCCTTTCAGGACCATGATGTGCTCTGCCTGGCCCACCTTTCCGAGGTGACCGTGATGGAAGGTGTCCCCATCCTCACAGGGGGGCGCAAGGACATCGAGGGGAGCCGGGAAGAACTGGAAGGCCTTTACACCTCAATTGGTTCCTTTGAATGGGAGGGGGTCACGCTCCAACTCCATCAAACTGGCCGCAATGACGGTATTTTGGTCCTCAGTGGAGAGGTTTCTCCCCATATCACGGATTCGGATCCCATGGTTCCGAACATGGCCATTGCCCGGGCCCACCCCGTGGAACCGAACCCGGAACCCGAAGTAGCGACCAGGACCGCCCATGCCCTCAATGCCTATCTCTCCCATTGTTACCATGTCCTGAATGCCCATGAAGAGAACCGCCTGCGGGCGGAAAGAAAGTTTCATCCGGCCAATTTCCTGGCCACCCAGCGTTGTGGCAGACGGATCGTCCAGGAACCTTTTGCCGACCGTTGGGGGATGCGGGGCATGCTCATTGCTTCCGGAGTAATGTACAAGGGGCTGGCACAGGAGCTGGGTTTCACATTCCGGCAGGTGAGGGATAGTAATGATCCCGGTGAAGATCTCAAGAAACGCATCAACATGGCTCTGACCGATGACTCCCACGAATTCGTTCATGTTCATACAAAGGTGGCGGACAAGGCTGCACACAGCGGGTACCCCATGCGCAAGCAAGAAGTCATCGCCGCAATGGATCGGGGATTGGATGGGCTGGTGAATGCATTAAAGGCGAGGGACGACATACTGGTTGTGATCACTGCGGATCACTCCACACCCAGTCAATCGTCCCTCATACATTCGGGGGAGCCCGTCCCCATGAGTATGGTGGGTCACGGGGTGCGACGGGACGGGGTCAAAGCCTTTGATGAGGTGAGCGCAGCCACCGGTTGTTTGGGGCTTTTGAGAGGAAAAGAACTGATACTCAGCATGCTCAATTGTGCCGACCGCTCCGTTCTCCTTGGGCATCGCCTGGGCGAGACGCAGAAACCTTATATTTCTCACACCTACGAAACCTTCAAAATCACTGAATGATGCTGCTACTTGTTTTCCTCTGGTTGACAGGGCGATTCTGTTCCATATATT
>JAFDIX010000553.1 GCA_019307805.1 Deltaproteobacteria bacterium
TGCCCGGCGTTTCTGAGGCGCGCCTTGATTCCCGGTTCCGGTTCGATGATCTGATCCCTTTCCATGGAGACGAGGAGTTTCAGGCTCTGTTCCGCATCCGGGGTGGTATAGAGGGGCTCGATCTCTTTCTGGCCCTTGCGCTTGTTTCTGCGTGTCTGCCATTCCGCATCCATTTCCTGGATGTGGGCGGAATCAATGAGCATGATCTCACAGAGTTCGGCCGTGGGCGGTGAGGTATAGATTTTTCCCTTGAAACCGTCCTTCACCAGCTTGGGAATCCTGCCGCTGTGGTCGATGTGGGCATGGGTCAGAAAGAGCGCACTGATCTGTCCGGGGTCAAAGCCCCAATCCACCCAGTTGCGCTCCTCCATTTGTCTGCCGCCCTGGAACAGACCGCAATCTACAAGCACCTTTTTGCCTTGAGAACTCTCCACAAGATAATTGGAACCTGTCACCGAACCAACACCGCCAAGACATGTCACTCTGATCATTTTTCGCTCCTTTCCCCATTCACCGTTTCAGATTTTCCTCTCGCTCTGCCTGTCCCGCTCTGCGGGGCTCGCTCAGCTCGCTCAAGAACACAGAGACCTCAGAGTAAATGATAATCATACTTCTCGAGGGATCGCTCAAAATATTTTGCAGGACAGAATGTTCCGATGAGATTTCGCATTGTGATTTTTTGCGATCAACCCTTTCGCCTGTTCATTTCCTTTCATTCGTATCTCTGCGTACTCTGTGATCTCTGTGAGATACAAGCAGTTTTACAAATCCTGAGGAGGATACAGGAACTCTTTTCCTGAATAGTTCTTCATCATATATCTGTTTTTACCTGTTTTCCGAATATTTTCCGGAAGGAGGGGGACCTTGCCCCCGCCCCCGGGAAGATCCACGGCGAAATGGGGAACACAGAGCCCCGAGGTATGGCCCTGCAATGCTTCCACGATCTTCAAGCCTTTTTCCAGGGGCGTCCAAAAGTGAGCGGTTCCTCTTGCCAGGTCCGCCTGAAAAAGATAGTAGGGTCGGACCCGGATGAAAAGGAGTTTCTGCATCAGCTCTTTGATAATCACTGGATTATCGTTCACCGACCTCAGGAGGACCGTCTGACAGCCTAAGGGAATGCCGGCATCTGCAAGCCTTGCACAGGCAAGGGCTGCCTCGGGCGTGATCTCCGAAGGGTGGTTGAAATGGGTGTTGATATAAAGAGGATGGAAACCCCTGAGGATTTCTACGAGTTGTGGCGTCACCCTCTGGGGCAGGGTACAGGGGACCCGGGTTCCGATACGTATGATCTCCACATGGGGGACTGATCGTATCTCAGACAGTATATGAAACAGTTCCCTGTCAGAAAGCAGAAGGGGATCTCCGCCCGAGAGAAGCACATCCCGGATAGACTTGGTGCGCTTGATATAGGATATCCCCTCCTTGATACTCTCCCCGGTGACCATGGAAGGCCGGCCCACCTTTCGCTTTCGGTTGCAAAACCGGCAGACCATGGCGCAGCGGCTGGAGACAAGGAAGAGGACCCGATCCGGATACTTGTGGGTCAGTCCGGGAACAGGGGACAGGTTTTCTTCGTTCAATGGGTCTTCATAACCCCTTTGGTCCTTAATCTCTTGAACATCGGGGACAGCCTGTCGATAAAGGCTGTCTCCTCCCTTCTTGATCAGACCCAGATAGTAGGGGTTGATAGCCATGGGATATCGGGAAATGACCTTCTCCACCTGTGTTTTATCTATATGGAAATGGGCGGAGAGACCATCCGCGTCAGTGATACTGGCGGAAAGTATTTGCTCCCATGATTCCAATGGCTGTTTGATTGCCGCAATCACGCAATGCCCCATCTGTAAGGGAAATTATCTGATCTCAAATGCATCCGGGACTTATGTCGGGGTCTCAATATCCAGCCGTATAATTTTACGGCGAAGGGTATTCTTGTCGATCCCGAGTTCTCGGGCAGTCGCTACTCTCCTCCACCGGTTTCTTTCAAGGGCCTGTTCGATGGTGCGCTTTTCCGCGTCCCTCAAGGTGTAGCCGGCTGGAATGATCATGGATTCATTCATGGGATGAATGTGATCGGGCAGGCACTCCAGGCCGATCAGGTCGCCCCGGCAGAGCACAAAGGCGTGTTCGATGGCGTTTTCGAGTTCTCGCACGTTCCCGGGCCAGTCATGGAACATCAGGGAAGCCATTGCCTCCTGGCTTAAACCTAAAATCTTCCTGCCATTTAAATCATTGAAACGATCAATAAAGCGATTCACCAGGAGAGGGATATCCTCTTTGCGTTCGGATAGTGTGGGAAGGGAGAGTTTGATGACATTGATACGAAAATACAAATCTTCCCGGAATTTCCCCTCTTTGACCAGGTTTCGCAGGTTTCGGTGAGTTGCCGCAATCACCCTTGCATTGGCGGAAACTTTTTTCGTACCTCCCAGGGGCACATAGCCCTTTTCTTCCAGGACACGCAGGAGCCTGATCTGGGTCGCCTCTGATATATCTCCGATTTCATCCAGAAACAGGGTGCCATTTTGGGCCATGGCAAATCGACCAGGTTTGTCCTTCTTGGCGTCCGTAAAGGCCCCGGCCTTGTGTCCGAAGAGTTCTGAATCGCAGAGCGTATCGGGCAGGGCCCCGCAATTCATGGCCTCAAAAGGACCATCCTTTTTCAGGCTGTTATTGTGGAGCGCTTTGGCAAAGAGCTCTTTGCCCGTGCCGCTGGCCCCTTCAATGAGTACCGTGCTGTTGCTTTCCGCAATCTGGGGAAGAATGGCAAACAATTTGTTCATTTTTGCATTTTTGCTCACTATGTCTTCAAAAGAATGCCTCTCATCGAGCGCCTTGCGCAGTTCATGGACCGTGCTTAAATCTCTGAAAGTCTCCACCCCTCCTATGATCCGGCCCTTTGAATCCCTTAAAACCGTTGTGTTTACGCTGATGGGAATCTGCTTGTTGTCCCCACGCATGATATGCACGGGCATGTTCATGATGGGCTTTTTGGACTTTATGGTTTCGCTGAGGAGACAGCCTGTTTCACATATGTTGGCCTTTAATACCTCAAAGCATTCCCGACCAATAGCTTCTTTCTTTGAAATCCCCGTGATTTTTTCAGCCGCCGAATTAAAGGACATTATCCGCATGTCCTTATCAACGGTAAAAACGCCATCCTCGATACTGTCCAATATAGTGGCGTAATGTCGGTCTCCGAGTTGCATTGGTTTTTTCATTA
>JAFDIX010000554.1 GCA_019307805.1 Deltaproteobacteria bacterium
TGAAGAAAAGGACCGTTATGCAGGGCCATTTATGAGCATACTTGTTAAGTACACCAAATATAAATAGCTATGATCTGAAAACCGCAGATTACTCAAACTAATCTCATATGAGCCGTAATTACTTACTGATATCTGCTATCATAAATTCCCGAGCGGTTCTAAAACCAGTGAAATCTCATCCATATCACAGGTTTTGGGGCATCCAATAACCTTTATAAACTATACCTTACTGCAAATCCGGCTCCGGCCGGGTTTTTATTTTCTGAGGCTTTAGGTTGAATCTGAAATTACAGAACCCCAAAGACAACGTAATAGCCATTGACGCCAAGCCAGCTAACGTGCTACAATTAAATATAAATCACGTATTTACGTTTGAGGGCAAGGCGATTAGTGGGGTTAAATCATCATTTAGAACGGCTGTTAAAAACGCAGAGATTGAAGATTTTCGTTTTGATGAGTTGTGGCATACCTTTGCCAGCCAGTTAATTGTGAAAGGCGGTGCGCTTAAAAAACGTGTAGGAACCACTTGGGCATAAAACCATGACCATGACTTTAAGATATGCCCATCTTTTACAACATCACAAAAAAAGGCGGTCAACCTGTTAAATGGATTGACCGCTCATGTGTCACAAAACTGTCACAAAAACCTGACCAAAGATAAGAGGCAGCATGTAACATGTTGGTTTTCTTTGTTGGGGTGATCCCGCTGATAAGCGGGGCGACCCCTTGATATAATTTTTTTTAGTAGTGGTCGGGGCGAGAAGATTTGAACTTCCGACCCCTTGAACCCCATTCAAGTGCGCTACCAGACTGCGCCACGCCCCGACTGATTGAACGTTTAATACGATTTATTTACTATGTCTGTGCTACTTTTGATGGCGTCGTAAAAAGACTCATCTACTGCGTTGTAGCGGTTTTTCAGGAACTCGACATAAAATGTATAGTCTCGTCCCTGAAAAACCACTACGCCTTTTTATCCCGCTGATTTTTAGCGGGGGTATATGAGCCTTTTAACGATGCCATCCGGCGCTTCAAAGATTTTTTATGATTACATTCCTTTAACGGGTTGATCTATAATGAAAGTAAAAAAAATAAAAACTTTAAAGCCTCCGCGGCTCAAGCAGGGTGATACAATCGGGATTGTTGCACCTGCAAGCCACTTTGATTTGGAAAAGTTTAACAAAGGTATTGCCGTGCTGGAGTCTATGGGGTTTAACACGTCGATTCCTGAAATGCTGTTTAATAAAAAAGAATATTTTGCCGGATCGGATTTGGAGCGGGCCGAAATGGTCAACAGATGTTTTGCAGATCCAAACGTTAAAGCTATTATGTGCGCAAGGGGCGGATATGGTTCCATCAGGATACTTTCATTACTGGATTATAAAATCATTCAAAAGAATCCAAAAATATTTGTCGGGTTCAGCGACGTTTCTGCATTGCTGTCAACTCTGTATTTAAGGTGCAGGCTTGTTACATTTCACGGGCCAACGGTAACGACGTTAGGGAATTCAGACGACAGGACAAAAGATTCCCTGCTTTCGATGATGACATCCGGTGATAAACCCAAAATAGTCATTAAAAGCGGTATGACCATCCAGCCTGGTTCAGCTTCCGGAACTGTTTTGGGAGGGAACCTCAATACACTGTGCCATCTCCTGGGAACTCCGTTCCAGCCTGATTTTAAGGGCTGTATCCTGTTTCTTGAAGACAGGGGGGAGGCTCCTTACCAGATTGACAGGATGCTGAGTCAGATGAAGCTTGCAGGATGTTTCAATTCCCTTGCAGGTCTCATTCTGGGAAATTTTAAAGACTGCGGCGATGCAGATGATATTATTCGGATAGCAGAAGACATCTTTAAAGATGATAAGATTCCCATAATTGCCGGACTTGAAGTAGGCCACGGTAAAAGAAATCTTGCGATTTCCATAGGACTTAATGCAACACTTAATGCTGATCTTAAAGTTCTGACTTTTCACGAACCAGCAACTAAGTACATACATTTTTAAATACGATCACGCATAATGTTTTATTTTCACCGCAAAGCCGCAAAGCACGCAAAGAATCATTTTGTTATTGCTTTCCGCTGAGAGGACGGAAAGCAATAAGGAATTCATCCCTGCGGGAAAATTTAATATATAAACACATAGTTGTAACAGCATAAATGCTGATTGATTTTCCTTTGCCGTCCTCTCAACGGCAAAGGAAAAAACTTCTAACTCTGCGTCCTCAGCGTCTGGTTTATTGTAGTCAAGTTTTATTTTTAAAAAAACCAGCAGAAAATTATTATGTGCGAGAATGGGCCAACATCAAGCTCGTCGGAGCACATGATAATTTTTCTGCGGGTTACAAGCAATTATATTACGCATTTTAATAACCTGTTTTTCAGCTTTAGTTATAGAGAGTGTCACCTTAACCAATCCTGGTATTTGAGAGTCTCAACAGAGCTCTAATCTTGCTTCATTGGGTATAGGTGGCAACGGGGAGCCGGGAATGCTCGAGCAGAAGGTCGATTGTATCGCCTTAATGACGCAGATGAAGGTCTCCCCGCTTTCACATAACTTAAGCCGCTAATTTGTAATGATAGTTACCACTGTAATTTTCCACATATTTCGTGTTATCACGAACAATGGCAAAGATAATCCCCAGAAGCTTTCTGGATATGGCGACCAGCGCCTTCATCTTGATCATGCCCTGGGCCAACATTTGTTGATACTTCGCATGCATGATCCCTTTGGATTTAACCGTATTAATGGCCATAAAAAACAGCAGCTTTCTCATCAGCGGCCGGCCTCGTTTGGAGATCCGGCGCTGACCCTTGTGCCGGCCGGAACTAATTTCGTACAGATCAAGACCAGCCAATTTCATTACCTCGGAGATCGTATCAAATTTGTTAAAATCGGCGACTTCACCAATCAACCCGGCAGCAGTAACCGTTCCAATGCCTTTAATGGACAAGATACATCCACTATAATCAACCTGCTGCAAATATTCGGCCATTTGATGCTCAAGATTATCGATAAAGCCATTCTCAAATTCGATTTTACGATTCAGATGTTCAATTTCCAAAAGGATACTTTCTTTGCCCTCATAAATACCAACCGAATTTTTAGCCGCGGCTACAAGTTCTTGCGCACGTTGATGACACAATTGACCCCGGCTTATTTTTTTTATTGTCGCTACCAGAGCCTTAACACCCATAGTACAAATACTCTCGGCACTGGGATGATGCGTGATCAAATAGGATGCTGTTTTGGTGGTGATATTTTTCATGATGGACAAAAATTCAGGGAAAATAACAAAAATCAAATCCTGAAGCTGATTGATTGTGGCAGTACGCTGTTTAAGCGCACGCTCCCTGGCCTGAGTCAGACGCCGCAAATGCGCGGCCGCACCCTTTGGAACAATCAACGTCAAGGCATGGCCCAGAGAGATAATATCGGCAATCACCCGGGGGTCTTTTTTATCGGTCTTGTCGGGAGAATTGCCGGTAAGCTCTTTAATGCGTTTCGTATGCACCGGATTGACCTGAACCAGCTTGACATCTTTTTTCCTCAGAAAATGGAAAAGCGGCTCGGCATAAGGCCCAGTGGACTCAAAACCGATCACGACCTCATCGAGCTGATGCTCACGCTTAAATTGGCAGATTTTTCCCCAAAGCGTATTAAAGCTCTTTTTAGAATTATAAAAAGGAAACGCTTTGACATCACTGCCATTTGGCGCTCTAAAGTACCCATAATGGACAGTTTTTCCAATGTCCAGCGTCGTGATCATCATTTTTTTATTGATCCATTTAACTTTTTTCGCTTTAATAGATGTCATGGCTATACTCCTCTTTTAGTTTCAGACTATCAACCAACTTACCTATAGCTGGAATTAAAATGAGTATAGCCTTTTTTGTTTAACTCGCAAGGCTTACTGCAATATAGCAAGCTTGAGCGAAGCGAGCGGTGAAAGAAATCTATAAAAAATACGTTATCGAATTAACGAATTAGAGCACTAAGATCTAACGGCAGGTAGTCCATTGGGGTGAAAAGCTGCTATCAAACAACGGACAAAATCATGCAACAAGTCGACACCCTTATGCATAAGGGCATATCGGACAAGGTTTTCCCCGGGGCCGTACTTCTGATTTCAAGGGAAGATTCCATTCTTTTTATAAAGGCTTATGGATATGCGAATGTATTTACAAAACGCCCAATGGCTGAAGATACTATTTTTGATCTTGCGTCTTTGACAAAACCTCTGGCAACTACTCTTGCGATCATGAATCTGGTTGAAGGCAGCAAACTTGATCTTGAACAAAGCTTAGGATCTGTTTTACCAAAGTTCAAAAAGACGGAAAAAGAGCAGATAAAAATAAAGCATCTTTTAAGCCATACTTCCGGCCTGCCTGATTATCGTCCATATTATAAAGAGCTTGCCAAACTTCCCATGGGTTCAAGAAAAGATGTCTTAATGGATCTTATAGCCGTAGAGCCACTGATCTATCAGACCGGCAAAAAAGAATTGTACAGCGATCTTGGTTTTATGATTCTTCGCCAGGTAGTAGAGCATATTTCCGGAAAGCAATTGGGAAGATTTGCCTCTGATGCAGACAGGGGTCTTTTTTTTGCAGATACTGGTTTACGTTTGCGGCCAGAAAGATATGCGGCTACCGAGTTTTGCTTCTGGCGCAATATACTTTTAGAAGGTGTTGTACATGATGAAAACGCATACGTGATGGGAGGTGTTGATGGCCATGCGGGGCTTTTCGGAACTGCCGGAGGTGTTTATAATCTTTTATCGGCACTTTTATTTGACTACAATGGATTTTCCTCAACTCATTTTTTCAAAAAAGATTTACTGAAAATATTTTTTAAAAGACAGGATAATAC
>JAFDIX010000555.1 GCA_019307805.1 Deltaproteobacteria bacterium
GTGCTTGCCCGGCCGCCTGCCTATGGCGCAAAACATGAATTTTTTGACAGCACGGCAGCCATGGCAGTCCCGGGTGTAAAAAAGGTTTTTCCCACACCCAATGGTATTACCGTGTGCGCCAAGACCCTTGATGCGGCATGGAAAGGGAGGGATGCCCTCAATGTGAAATGGGGCAAGGGGTCCCACCCCCACATGGATACCGCATTTGTTGAGAAGAGCCTGATGGATGACCTGAAAAAAACCGGAGCCACCGCGGCCAAAAGAGGAGATCCCAGCCAGGCCCTGGCCAAGGCCGGTACCACCCTCGAGGCGACCTACTATGTGCCGGCAGTGGCCCATGTCACCATGGAACCCCAGACCGCCACCGCCTATGTGCAAAAGGACCGGTGCGATGTGTGGGCTCCCACCCAGGGACAGACACTGGCCCATATGCTGGCAGCCAAAATCTCAGGCGCGCCCAAGGAGAACACCCACATTCATACCACAATGCTGGGATGCGGATTAGGACGAAGGGCAAGACCGGAGCAGGTGGTGGAATCCGTAATCGCTTCCAAGGCCCTGGGAAAGCCCGTGAAGGTGATGTACACCAGGGAGGAAGACATCCAGACTGACTTTTTCCGTGCTCCCGCAGCACACAGAGTCAAGGCGGGTATGGACCGTAACGGCCGTCTGACCGCCTGGGCCCACAAACTCTCCTCCACTTCAATCCTCAAATTCATTAACCCAAAGGGCATCAAGAACGGGGTCGACATGTACTGTCTGTGGGGTCTGGCAGACTTTCCAAAATCGCCTGCCAAAAACCAGGATTTCATGTATGACGGCATACCCAATTTCTCAGTGGATATGGTCATAAATGATCTCCCTATCACTGCCGCTCCCTGGAGATCTGTGCAGAACGGTCCTAATGCCTTTGTCATACAGTCCTTTATGGACGAACTGGCCCACAAGGCGGGCAAAGATCCTGTGGAATTCCGTTTAGCTGCCCTGGGGAATAACAGGCGCGCCAAAAGGGTCCTGCAGCAGGTTGCCAAAAAGGCAGGATGGGGAAAACCGGTTCCTAGAGGCATGGGTCGGGGTATTGCCCAGCACCAGTGCTTTGAAACATATATCGCAGCGGTGGCCGATGTATCCGTCAATAAGACCAGCGGCGTGGTCAAGGTCCATCGCATAGTGGTGGCCGTGGACTGCGGCCCAGCAGTAAATCCGGATAACGTGGTAGCCCAGTTGGAAGGAGGGATTACCATGGCCTTGAGCACAACACTCAAGGAAGAGGTCAAGTTTGCCAATGGTGGGGTGTCTTCGGCGAATTTCGAGGATTATCCCATACTGAGCATGAGCGAGGTGCCTGACATAGAGGTCCACATCGTCAAGAGCAACGATGCGATCGGGGGTATCGGAGAGCTGGGTATTCCTGCCACCGCACCTGCCGTTGCAAATGCGGTCTTCAATGCCACAGGCAAACGTATCAGGCGTATTCCGATGACACCGGAAACGGTCCTGGCTGCGTTAAAAAGCTAACATCTAGCCCACGGGCCTTTAGAAACCGTGGAGAATAAATAAAGAGGGCCGAAAGCATTTTCACCGCTTTCGGCCCTTTTTTAACACTCTATTTTGAGTTTGAGCCAGCGGCCCATCTGGCATTCATAGGCGACCCCGTTGTCGCAAACCCTGGTTCCGTCCTGAAACTCCTCATCATTCCAAAAGCAGGATGTGCTCCCCTCTCCCATCATAACGGTGGACACCTTTTTTGTGGACTCCAAAACCTCGGAGTTCTTTTTCTCCGGTCCCATGGCCTCTACCTGCTTGATGTCTTCACTCATATCACCCCCTCCTTAAAAGGTTACCCTTTTTGCCTTTCTTCCGGAAAGGCAAAAAAAGAAAATCCTTTTCATCCTGTAAATCCTGTCTGACTTTATAATATATAGATACCAAAAAAACTCTCTGAGTTCAGCTTTTGTACTTTTTCCTCATCTCCTTTTTGAGGATCTTGCCCGTGGCACTCTTGGGCAGTTCGTCAACGATTTCCAGGGTCTTGGGCGCCTTGTATCCTGCAATGCGCTCCTTGCAGAATGAGATGAGTTCCTCCGGCGTGGCCGAGGCGCCCTGCTTGAGTGTGACCATGGCGTGCACGGCCTCCACCCATTTGGGATGGGGAATACCGAAAACCCCGCATTCCAGGACAGCAGGGTGTTTGTGCAGGACCTCCTCTACATCACGGGGATAGACATTCTCCCCCCCGGTAATGATCATGTCTTTTTTGCGGTCCACGATGTAGATATACCCATCATCATCATACTTACCCATATCTCCAGTGTGTAACCACCCATGCACTATGGTCTCTGCAGTCTCTTCAGGCTTGTTCCAATATTCTTTCATGATCTGGCGGCTCTTGACGATGATTTCTCCGACTTCTCCCGGTGCAACATCTATGTCCTCTTTATCCACGATTCGAACCTGCACCCCAAGGGCCGGAAAACCTGTGGACAGCAGTTTCTCCTGTTCTTCAGGAGATTTATCCAGGACTTCGTGATCTCTTTCCTTGAGAAAGGAAATCTCGGGCCCGGACTCTGTCTGGCCATATCCCTGGAAAAAGACAGACCCGAAAATTTCCATGCCTCTTTTGAGAAGCGCAGTGGGCATGGGTGATCCCGCATAATAGATACGTGTAATACTGCTCATGTCGTAATTCTCGAATTCCGGCAGGTCCAGCATGACTGCCAGATGTGTGGGAACAACTATCACATTGGTGATCTTCTCCTTCTCAATGATTTCAAGGAGTGCTTTTGGATCAAACAGCTTCATGATGACCGTGGGAACCGCCTGGTAGAAAAAATAGGCCCGTATGGCTATGCCGCCGATATGAAAGAGGGGCATGAGGGAAATCCCCCTGTCCCCCGAAGTAATGGGTACCTCGAGGGAGTGGCAGATCACATCTTCCCGAAGGCCCTGGTGTGTGTACAGGGCGCCCCGGGGTCGGCCCGTGGTTCCGCTGGTATAGCATATGAGCAGGGGATCATGGTCATCCACCAACGCCTCCGGTTCATCCGCGGAAGACTTTGTAAGCAACTCCGCCTCGGAAACCATACCCGGCAGCGGACCTTCGAGGCTGATGAAGTGTTTCACCTTCCGGATTCGGGGTTCCAGGGTCTCTGCCATGTCTGCCAGTTCCTGACCCACAAAAAGGACGGTGCTCTCCGAGTCATTGATA
>JAFDIX010000556.1 GCA_019307805.1 Deltaproteobacteria bacterium
TTCCTCGATAAGATCTAACACTGCTGCCTCAACGGTAACATCCAGAGCGGTTGTCGGTTCATCCATGATCAACAGGGCCGGATTATTCAACATTGCCATGGCAATAACTACCCGCTGTTGTTGACCTCCTGAAATTTGGTGAGGGTATCGGATCATGACATTTTCGGGATCTGGCATGTTAACCCGCTTTAGCATTTGAATGGAGCGATCCCATGCCTCATCCTCCGAGATCTGCTGGTGGCACGTCAAAACCTCGGCAAGTTGTTCGCCAAGTCGCACCGAGGGATTAAGAGCCTGCATGGGATCCTGGTATACCATAGCTATCCTATCACCCCGGAGTCTCTTGAGTTCCCCCTCTGATCGGCCAATCAATTCTTTTCCTTGAAAACAGACACTTCCATCCACAACCCTGCCATTGGGGCCGAGGAAATTGACAATTCCGAAGGCAATCGTACTCTTGCCGCATCCTGACTCCCCCACAAGCCCAACAGTCTCGCCCTCCCTGACCTGGAAGGAAACATTCCGGACGGCTTCCACGTCTCCCTTACGCGTTTCATAGGCAATGGTGAGATGATCTACTTCGAGGACTGAGGCCGGATTTGTATGGTTGGATTTGTTCATATGTTTGCTCTTTCTCTATTGATATCGCATCGACTCCTCGCGCAAACCATCGGCCAGCAGGTTTAATCCCACCACCAGTGAAGCGATGGCCACAGAAGGCCATAATGCGGCCCACGGACTACCAGCCAGGATAAATTCTTGCCCCTTGGCCACCATACTTCCCCAATCCGGTGACGGTGGTGGTAGGCCCAATCCCAGAAATCCTAATGTCCCCATAGCGAAAATAGCATAGCCGACACGCAGCATGGCATCCACAATGATGGGTCCGCGCGCATTGGGCAGTATTTCAACGAACATGATATACCAGGCGCTTTCTCCGCGGGTTTCGGAAGCCCTGATGTACTCCCGGGTACGTATGTCCAGGGTAAGACTGCGAACCAAGCGGGCAATGCCAGGTGTTCCCACAATGGTGACGGCAATGACCACGTTCAAGGCAGATGCACCCAGCGCCGTCATAATAATCAGGTAGAGAAGAATGACGGGAACGGCCATCATGGCGTCCAGGAGGCGCATGACGATCTCATCGATCCACCCTCCATAGTACCCGCTGACAAGGCCCAGTGTCATCCCTACAATCAGCGCCGCGAACACCCCCCAGAGGGCTGTCCCCCCGGGGATCCATAATTTTTCCGATATCGGCAGGACCAACAGAACGATGCGAGCGCCATAAATGAGTCGGGACCAGAGATCGCGACCCAGTTCATCTGTACCCAGGAAGTGTGCGCTGGAAGGACCCTGATTGGGAGCCTTCCAGTCCTGCTCCAAAGACGTGTATGGTGTCAGAAGCGGGGCAAAGGCAGCCACAGTCAACCAAAAAAGTACAATTATAAGACCAATGGTTGCAGTTCTGGACGCAAATATAATGGAAGTGCCTTCCCACATACGCCTGAGGCGCCCGGTTCTTATTTCCACTCTGCTAAGATCTGTAGCTTCCTCACCGACCGTCATGTTTACCCCTTAACTATACGCACTACTCCTTTAAACATCCGCCCAGTCTTCAGGTTTTGACTATGAACTCTGCCGTTCTTCATAATATAGCAGTAGCAGGTCACATATAACGAATACGTGGATTCAAGAATGTGTAAATAATATCAGCAATGAGCTGAGTGCCCACAGCCACAATAACCAGTATCATTGCGCCTGCCTCTAATGCATTGATATCCTTGTAAAGTGCTGACTCCAGCAGATATTTTCCCAAACCCGGATAACCAAAGACCACCTCGACGATCACGATTCCACCCATCAGCCAGTTGACATGAAGCATGATCACCGTGATAGGCGCCATCAAGGCGTTTCTGACCGCGTGCTTAAGGACGATCCGCCAGTATGGCAAACCCTTGAGAAAGGCAGTGCGGATATACGGAGACCGCATTACCTCGACCATGCTCGCTCTGGTAATTCGAAGTACATATCCGAGTTCAATGAGTGTCAAGGTCAACACGGGAAGCACGAGCATATCCGGTCTTTCCCACGGGGCTTTTTCACCGAACACCGTAGCGCCAGGGACAAGACCCAGCCATACGCCGAATATAAGGATGAGGAAGATGCCAGTGACAAACTCCGGGATCACTGAAAACATCATGCCACCAATAGAGAGAATTCGATCCCGAATTCCCCCTTCCTTCAATCCCGCGATCACACCGAAGAACAGTGCAAGGGGCATGACAATGACAAAGGCGATTCCGGCCAAAACCATGGAATTGCGCAGCCGTATGAAGAGGCTCTTGGCCACCGGACGTCCCGTTCGAAGCGAGAGACCAGGATCCCCTCGAATGAATCCCTTCTTGAGTGGTATGTATTCCACGGGGCCGCCGGTAGTCTCCATCCAGCCGGTACCCACGACGAAAGTCCAGATCTTCTTATCACTTCCCTTTTCTAACCTGACCACATGGTTCTGGGTGGCGACCCCCCAGAAACTGCTAACCCCGGCCTTGTCTTTCTGCCACCTTTCATTATTCGTATACTCAGTGGCGGTGCCGTCCGCGAACCGCACAATGGCAATCAGGTCTTCCCCCTGGAGCTTCCATCGGATAAGGGCACCGTCTTCCCTTACAGCCCACCACTCCTCAAAATCCTTTTCTGTGGTGATCCGTTTCAGTGGCAGACCCACCTTCCGCGATGCATGCCAGTCACTTCCTATGAGCCAGTATAGGTAACGAATGTAAACAGGCTTATCCAGGCCCATTTGGGCCAGAAAAGAGGCTTCCTGCTCGGGCGTGACAAAGGCGCCGAGAACATTCCGTGCCACATTGCCCGGTGAGGCCTCGGTAATCAGAAAAACGGCCATTGATACGAGTACCATGGTGAGCAAGAGCAAAAAAACCCGCCGTACGATAAACTTTGCCATGGCTAATCTGTCTTTCTTAAATGGAGCTCCGGGCTAAAGAATGCCCAGAGCCCCAAAGGGAAGGTGGTCAATCTGTTTGATAGGCAAAGGCAGTAGACAACCTTATACCAAGTTTCGGCTATGCTTTTTTCTTAAGCCATACCTTGTTGTAGAGCATATAAAGGGTGGGATGACCTGTCGCATCCTGAACATTCTTTCTTGTCACCATCCAAACATTTCGCCACCAGGCAATGCCGATGGCTTACAAAAGATCTTGCGTCGTTCATCTACATCCAGCGTCCCGTTTGCTTTCTCCAGCAACTGGGAAAACTCCTTATCTACCCAGCGCGTCTCATTCCACGGTACTGGTTTGCCCTTATCATCCGCAATGTAAGCCAGGTTCAGTACCATGGTACCCAGCGGGCGGTGGGTCCAGGGCGTGATACCCAAATCCACTTCAGTCCACTTTTCCCAGTACTGGCTGGTGGGCATGGTCTGAATACTTATTCTCAAACCTGCCGGTGCGGCATCCTGTTTGAGGACC
>JAFDIX010000557.1 GCA_019307805.1 Deltaproteobacteria bacterium
TCTGGGGGCGTTTGACGCCTTCATGTCAACCACGACCTTTGGAAGCGATCGGTTACCTCCGCCCGAATAACCCCATTCACTGTTGACGATAAAACGGTCAGGACCGTATTCCTGATAGAACTCCACGACCTCGGGCCCGCTCAGTTTGTCCAGGCAGCAGCTAAGACCTATCCAGGACCCATATTCCATGGACATGTCCATCGTCTCTTTGTTTATGTGGTCAAGGATCACCTTATTGGGGTCTATCCCTGATTTAACAAGGATCTCGATGATTCGCTCCATTACCTTTCGTTTGTCATAGTCCGCCTTTTCGCGTCCCTTATATGGGGAGTGCCGCGGCGGCGGTGAGTGGACAATGATAGGCTCGTTGTGATCCTTTGCAAAGTCCACCATGGCCTTGAATACAACTTCCTCATGCTCCACGGTCACGGTGTCCATTCCTGCCTCACCCACGCCTACTACGCGGGGGTGATCGATATACTCTTCTAGGAGCTTGATGCCCTCATCCAGCTGGGACAGGGGCAGACCCCACATGGGGTAAGTGATTGCCATAAACAGGTTAAAGATCCCGAAGTCATGTGCGTTTTCAGTCTTTTCAGTCAGGATTCGATCAAAATGATCCCGGACCATGTCCAGAGTTGAGAAATCCGGAATCATCTGGTCCGACGGGACTATTACCGTTTCCAACTCACACAGGCCCAGTATATGCAGATATTCATGGGGCATAACGCCTATGTGAAAATGTGTGTCTATCATTCGCATGGTCTTCTCCTATTATTTAGATGCTTAAAATTTAAGGCCCGGATCCCTTCTCGAATCGGTCTTCGAGTCGGAGGTAAGCCGGATCAGGTTCACTACAATACTGACCTTTAAAGAAAGATGGTGCCGAGGTTTATACTGTTCTTCAGGTCCACACTCAACTCCTGCTTCTCATATCCCGAATACTCTATCTCCACGGTGTACTGGCCGCCCTCCTCGTCAAGGTTGTCGATCCTGAAATCCCCGTAGTTGTTGACCTCCGCGGTGGCAATGCCTTTTTCAGAACCCTTGTTCAGCGTTATTTTGGCTCCCTCGGCACATTCGTCCGTGTCCTTCAACGCCACGTTGCCTGCAATAAAGCACTTGGAATACCTGTACAGGTTCTTGTAATATACACGGGGTTTTGTATTGTACTCAGGGTGGAGGACCTCCAGATTTTCGGATTTTACGATCTCCGCCATCTCAGAGTCCTCTGCCTGTACCACGCTCAAGGCCCCGGTAGGACAGGCCTGAACGCACCTGGGCTTATCCCACCCGTCTTCCAGCAGATGGACGCAGAAAGTACACATCTGGGGGATAGCCTTCTCCTCGTTCCACCAGATAGCTCCATAGGGGCACACGTCCACGAGATCCTTTCGGTCTTTGGCCTTCTCCAGGTCTACCAGGACAATACCATCATCCCTCTTATAGATGGCCCCGTCAGCTTTGCTGATACATGGGGCATCATCGCAGTGCATGCATAGCGTGGGGCGATAGGCAATATCAATCAGGGGGTACTGACCCCTCTCCTTACGCATGATGTTCATCCATCTTTGACCGTGCCTGGGCTGGGCCAGGGAGTAAGGCGGAAAATCGTTCCCATCAAACTCATCCTTGCAGGACAGAAAGCAGTTATTGCAATCGAAACATTTTGCCACATCGATGATTAAGTTCCATTTTTTCATTTTATCCACCCCTTTTCTAGTATTTTTCTATTTCCACAAGGCACGAATTGGGCGCCTGCCCACATGATTTCTTGGTAATGTACCGACCAGGGGTCACGAGATTGATGCACCCCGCGCGATCCGCCGATTCTCCGGGCTTACCCACAGGATCATATTCAGCAGATGCCTCATAGGAGTGGACTGTTCCCGGAGGAACCCGCTCAGTCACCTGGGCCGCCAGGATGACTTCGCCCCTGTCATTAAACGCCTTGACCAGTTCATGGTGCTTTATCCCTCGATCTTCAGCATCCTTTGAATTGATTCTGATGATCCAGTAGTAATAGTCATCGATCAGGACCCGATGGTCTTTTACTTCGTTCGTCCAACAGCCCTTAGAATCGCCAAAGGTGTGGAAAGAGAACTTGGGGTGCGGGGTTATCAGCTGCAGAGGATACTTTTTATATAGCTCTGTGGTGTGATGACCCTCCCATGAAGGAATATACTTGGGTATGACAGGCCTCTCTTCATCGTTGGGGTCAAATCTCTTGAGGCTTGAAGACTCAAATTCAATGAGACCGGATGTGGTCTGGAGCCCTTTGCCGAACACTTCCTGGGTCTCAGGATGAGGTCCCCAGTCGGGAGTATCCTTGAGCCTGTCTTCCGCGAACCACCTCAGTCCCGGAGTTGGTTTGTAGTTTTCCGACAGGGGCACGACATAGTAGCCCTTTTCAAAGAAATCATCCCACGAGATGACATTGGGCAGGTCACTTGCCTCAAACATCTGCTTGACCCAGTCCAGGTCCGTCTTGCCGCCCTCCGTGTAGGGCATGCGAAACCCCAGTTTGTCGGCCATCATGGCGCAGATGTCATAGTCGGGCTTGGATTCTCCCAATGGTTCGATACATTTTTTCTGCATGCTGATGACCCGGTGGTTTACCTGTATGTAGGAGTCTGGAATGTATCCTGAACAACTGGCAAACTCACCAATATCCCATCGCTCAAAGTTGGTGCAGGCAGGCAGTATGATATCGGCAAACTTTGCTTCACCTTCGAACCAGATGGACTGGTTTACCACAAAGGGAAGCCTGTCTGTCCTGTACGCCTTCACATACCGGTTGGTCTCGTTCATGGTACCGAAGAAGGAACCGCCGTACCTGTAGTACATCTGGATCTCAGGATAGCCGTCTTCAGGGTACTTGTATTTCTTGAACTGTGCCTCAATGTGGGAACCGCAGAAGCCTTTCCCTCTCCACTCATATTTGCCATCAAGGATACACTCCGGGATTCTGAGCCTGGGGATATGCTGGCCTGCAGGTGTGTTGATATTTGTTGAGATGGGATGCTTGTGCATGCGGTAAACCCACCTGTAACCTGCAGCAGAATTCACGCAATCCCCTGAGATACCGCCCTCGGAGTAGCCCGGGAAGCAAAAGTCAGTGTTGCATGGTACCCCCTGGGTCGTGGACCAGATGTTTGATCCGGGCGTTCCCATCCCCTGCATTGCGGCCAGACAATCCCCTGCATTGCGGCCAGACAGACCATAAGTCGGGCCCATTCATTTCCTGTGGCCGACCGGCAGGCACCGCCAAAACCGCCAATACCGCCCGCGGCCAGCATTGTCTTTTTGGAACCCCATTCCCTCGCAAGGGCCCTGATTTCCCGGGCGGGAATAGTTGACTCCTTCTCAGCCCACTCGGGCGTCTTTGGAACACCATCCTCCTTGCCGAGAATGTATTCTTTCCATTTGTCAAACCCCAGAGAACGTGACTCTATGTACTTCTTGTCATAAAGGTCCTCGGTTATCCATACAAAGGCGATGGCGCAGGCCATGGCATTCCCGGAGTCCGGCCTGGGCGCAAACCCTTTAAGCCACTGACGGCGAATGTTGCTCTCATGCGCGGCATACACACCGCCGCATGTGGCATCGGGGTCGGATGACCAGAATACGATCATCTCGGTATTATTTAAGGCGTCCTCAAGGAGGTCATACTGCTCCGGGTTACCGAGCCGACCGCTGTTACCATACATGTGCATGGCCCCCCAGTGCCATCCTTCCCAGGAGTCCGG
>JAFDIX010000558.1 GCA_019307805.1 Deltaproteobacteria bacterium
GTCGTTGCTTTGCTCATGAAAAAACTCCGGGGAGAACCCTTTGATTCGGAAGTGACCTGCCCTCAATACGATCGTGTGCACCCGGCACCCATGATACAGGATATTCAACAGGCCCGTATAGCCCTTGTGACGGATGTAGGACTGGTGCCAAAGGGGAATCCGGACAGGATTGAGATCAGGACTGCAACACGCTTTGGCACCTATGATATCAAAGACGTCGACTCGCTGAATCCGGACGGTTTCGAAGTCAGCCATGAGGGGTATGACTCGGTATTCGTCAGACAAGATCCCAATCGCCTTGTGCCTGTAGACGTTCTGCGGGACCTGGAGCGAGAGGGGAAAATAGGCAAGCTCCATGAGAATTTTTACAGCACCACCGGTGTAGCAAACATCGTGGATACCATGAGAAATCTGGGGAAGGAGATCGCTGCAGAACTCAAGGCAGGGGGGGTGTCAGGCGTTATCCTGACCTCTACCTGAGGAACCAGCACGCGTTGCGGTGCAACGCTCACCAAAGAAATAGAACGGGCCGGCATTCCCACGGCCCATGTCTGCGCCATCATCCCTGTTGCTGAAATGGTGGGCTCCAACCGGATCGTACAGGCTACAAAAATCGTGAACCCGGTCGGCGATGAAGGCCTCGAGCCGGAAGAGGAAAAGAAACTGCGCCGGATGATAGTGGAAAAGGCTATTGAGGCACTGCAAGAGGGTGTCACCGAGCAGGCAATATTTGCGCGGCCCACACCCTGATGAATTCCTGAATTTTATTGGAGAAAAAGGGGCATGAGTTTCTATGGCTGATTATTCGTCAAACCACCGCACAAATCCTGTCATCAAGGGAGTATCCTATTCTCTGGCCCACGTTCCCGGCATGTTGCGTCATGGATCAAAACCGTCCAGGGAGTTATCCAGGGACCCTTCCCTCTTAAAAACGTTTTTAGGCCATTTGCAGACATTTGAGGAGGCCGTCTCCTACCCGCCCAATCAGGTTTTTATCGGAAACCTTGACCCTGAGGACCTCACAAAAATCAAAACGCCTTGGTATCGAAATCCTGTTGCCCAGGCATCCCGATGGGGCGCTTTTGGCGAGATCATGCCGGAAGATGAATTCTACGGTATGTTGAAAATTTGTGATGAATTTGACCTCATATGGCTGGATACCGATTTGGTACAACAGATCGCCTCAAAGTTAAGAGAACACCCTCTCGCAAGGCCTGAGGATATGCAGAGACTGGGAGAGGGTGTTTCTTTAGAGCAGATCGAGAATAAGCTCAATGAGGAGCAGGCCATGCCCCTTTATGTGGGAGGTTCGCGTCTCGTAGGTTGTTGCCAAAGACCCCGAGGTGAGGGGGCTGGGGAAGATCCCAATCTTATCCCCCACATACTCATAGAGAATTTGGCAGCGAGGGCATCAGGAGTATTGGCTTTGCGCCGGCTTATCGCTAATACAGGTGAAGCGGAGAATATAGACTACCTTTTGGGGTGCGGGGAAGAGGCCGTTGGGGACCGCTATAACCGTGGGGGTGGCAATCTGGCCAAAGCTATTGGGGAGCCGTGCGGATGCGTGGCCGCATCCGGTTCTGATGTAAAGGCCTTTTGTTGTGCTCCCGTGCACGCGCTGGTGCTCGCTGCAGGTCTTGTAAATTCAGGGATATTTGAGAATGTGGCGGTTGTGGCGGGTGGCTCTTTCTCCAAACTGGGCATGAAATTTCAAGGGCATCTGCGCCACGATATGCCCATTCTGGAGGATGTATTGGCGGGGGTGGCCATCTGGGTTTCCAGGGATGATGGTAAAAGCCCCGTTATTCGGCTGGATTCCATAGGCAAACATGAAATAAGTTCGGGTTCGTCCCAGCAGAGTATCCTGGAAAAACTGGTGGTTCAGCCATTGGACCGCATGGGCCTTGGGCTTACCCAGATAGACAAATACGCAACAGAGATGCAAAATCCCGAACTCACTGAGCCCCAGGGCAGTGGGAATGTACCCCAGATAAATTATCGCACCATTGGGAGTTATGCTGTCATACGAAATGAGATTCAAAGGGATGAACTCGATCATTTTGTTCAAATTCACGGTATGCCCGGTTTTTCGCCCACCCAGGGGCATATCGCATCCGCAGTTCCCGTAATGGGGCATTCGGTGAGGAAGATGATCAATGGTGAGATGGAACGAACCATGTTTCTGGCAAAGGGGAGCCTTTTTTTGGGGCGAGTGACTCAGCTTTCTGACGGCATGTCTTTTTTGTTGGAAAAAAACAGGGGAGCGAAATAGACTGCCGCCCGGTAGAGGGTTTTCCCGGGTGTGGCCTGAAAAGTGTTCAGGAGCATACAATTTCAGTCTGAACATTGTTCAAATTGTATTTCTCAGGAGGAACAGCATTGGATTTAAGGGGAAAAAAAATCATTGTGATTGGTGAGCGGGATGGCGTGCAGGGACCTGCCATCGAAGAGTGCGTCAAAAGTGCGGGGGGGGAACCTGTAGTGGTCCAGACCCAGTGCTTTGTCTGAACAGCGGCAGGAGCATTTGACCTGGAAGGTCAGGAAGCCATCAAGAATATAGCGGAAAAATACGGAAAAGATAACCTGATTGTTATACTCGGTGCACCCGGTGCAGACAGCTCAGAGCTTTACGCGGAGACACTTGTGCACGGGGACCCCAGTTGGGTTGGCCCGCTGACGGGTGTTGCACTTGGATTGCCGGTTTTTCATATTATGGAACCGGAAATAAAAACGCAAATATCCCCGGAAGTTTTCAACAAGCACCTGGCACTTATGGAAATCGCACTGGACGTGGAAAAAATAGCCGAGGGACTGAATAGAGTTCGCCATAGGAATAAGTAAAGGAGCATTATTTCAAGGACCAAATGAAGGAGGGATCATGGCCCATTTTGATGAGATTACCCAATCCCTGGTCGGCCTGGATGTTGCTAAAACAGCGGATCTGACCCAGGAGGCCCTGGAGCAAGGCGCACCGGCACTGGAGATACTCAATCAGGGGCTGCTGCCTGCAATGAAGATCATCGGCGACCGCTTCCAAAGCGGTGAGTTCTTCCTTCCTGAACTCATCCTTGCAGGGAGGGCCATGCAGGCCGCAATGGCCCACCTGAAACCGGCCTTTCAAAAGGAAGGGACAATCATTCGAGGCACAGTGGCCATAGGCACGGTAAAGGAGGATATTCACGACATCGGC
>JAFDIX010000559.1 GCA_019307805.1 Deltaproteobacteria bacterium
CTGTATGACGGCCACGTTTACCAGTACTGTTCAGGGTTTGACTATTCCATCGCCAGGCTCAACCCCGGCCTGCTGTGTGAATACCTGGCGATCGAACGCGACCTGTCAAGGGGCGCCCTGACGTATGATTTACTTGCAGGCGACTCCGCACATAAACGGCGCCTTACCACTCACCATTACCAGCTCACCTGGGCTGTATTGCAGCGCAAGAAATTGCGTTTTCGTATAGAAGATGCGTTACGCACCGCCAAACATTTTTTTATTCCCCGGGAATAATCACCCCTGAGCCTGGTCTGGCTGCGCCAGTGAACAGATAGTGCCCGCAAGGGCGTCCTTACTGTCACCGGTAAAGAACAGCTTCCCGAATAATTCCGTCGAAAATAAATTCCATCGTGTTTCCTGGTCGAGTCCATCCAGCAGCTGCTGCATACCATCGTGCCTGATTCCAAGCGTCTGCTCCAGAAAACCGTCCTTGTAAAACTCCTGGTCTAGCCGCAGGTATCTTTCAGGCGTTACAGGAAACCCCATTTTCTTTCTTTTTATGATCGCGTCCGGCACCAGGCCCTGCGCAGATTTCCGCACCACCGTTTTATTCCTGGTCAGCGGGTTACCCCCCAGCATTTTCAACAGTGTGGCAGGATGCTTGAACTTAAGCGGCAGATTAGCTGCAAAGCGGACAATATTATTTTCAAGAAACGGAATCCGGCTTTCAAGGGCATGCATCATGCCCATCCTGTCATTCCTTTGCAGCAGTGAATTCAGATGCGCCTTCATGTAGCCCGATGCATCAACTAGTGCTTCACGTTCAACCCGGCCAGTCACAAATGAATAGGCATCTTCAGCGCGCCTCATCCATTGCTCAGCGACTCCGCGTGTCGCCAATGGCTCGGTGATGCTGCGGGAAAACTCCGCTGGCGACAGCTTTTTCAATATGGAAACACCCTTACCGAGCAAGGGTGTGTCTTCCGACACCATGTATTTCAACTTGTTTCTGATAATTTGCTTGGATGCGAGGCCATAGCCGATAAACAATTCATCCGCGCCCTCACCCGTCAACAACACCTTGATGCCGTCCTCATGTGCCCTTTTCGCAACCAGCTGGAACGGGACGTCATTGGGATGGTAGGCAGATGGCGCTTCGTGGGACCAGGTCGTATTGACAAGTTGCGCGGTATATTGGTCCGGTGTCATTGCTGCCGTCACCAGTGGACAATTCAAATAATCCGCCATCGCCTGTGCATATTGTTTTTCGCTTTGCTCGCCAATAATATCCGCGTGATACAGCGACAGGCCGGGGCAGTAATTTGCCGCCAGTGAAGAAATCAATGATGAATCGATACCACCGCTCGCCAGCGTAGCGAGTGGCGCATCCGATATCGAATGAATCCTCACACTCTCTGTCATCAATTCCCTGAATTGAGCAGCCACGTCATCCATGGACGCATTTTTATACTCATTGAAACGTGCTTCGTCTATGAGCCCGAAAAGACTAAAATATTCTTTCTGGTCCAGATCAGGATTATCCACCTTGATGCGCAGATAGTGACCGGGATTAAGCGCATAAATACCTGCAAAGAATGTGTAGGGTTCCCAGCTTGTGCCGCCATTGAGAATTTCATACAGCACGGGCAAATCAGGTTGTGCCGTGCCCGTAAAGGGCAATAGCGCCTTTATTTCGGAGGCAAACAGAAGCCGGTTTTCGTGCAGGGTATAGTAAAGCGGCTTGATCCCTGTCCGGTCTCTTGCCAACCAGAGTTCGCGCTTTTTGGCATCCCAGAAGGCAAAGGCAAACATCCCGTTCAGCATCTGCAGCGTTTCTTCAACGCCGAAGTGGCTACAGGCCTTGAGCAACACCTCCGTATCACCGGTTGACTGGATCTCAACCCCCGCGTCCTTTAATGTTTTCCTGATATCCTGAAAATTATAGATCTCACCGTTATAACTGATACAGGTATCGGCCTGCTTATCAAGCATCGGCTGATGCGCCGACTCACTCAGGTCCAGAATACTGAGCCTGGTATGAACCAGGCCTACATTGGTATCGGTATAGATCCCGGCCCCGTCCGGACCACGGTGCGCAATGGCACTCTGCATACGGTTGAGGACGTCCCTGTCAACGGGATGTTGAGAAAAATCGGCGATTCCTGCAATTCCACACATGGTTTTTCCTTGTATAAGCCGGCAATGGTTTCTGTTTTCATTCCCAGGGACACTATTCCGATCGCCCCTGGACTGGATGTAGTATATCGGGCTTTCGAGCCTCAGAATAGCAACCGGGCGAATATTGAAAACGGATCTTTAGCCATGAATAAACGGACTAAAATCATTCCCAAGCAGGCGCGTGATAATATTTTCAGCACCTTCCCGCCGTATGGCCACGGCAGTTATGTGCCCCGTTGATACTGGCAGCAGCTGAAACAGCCAGTCTCCAGCGTCAGTGCGAATATCCGGGTCAAAATCGATATTAATATCACTGTCAGATTCAACAGTGAAATTTAACTTGTGCGTAGGAAAGGATATTCCGATGCCGCGGGCTTTCACGTAGGCCTCACGCAGCGTCCAGCGGGTAAAAAAATATTCCAGCTGCTCATGACCGGTTAAGCGCTGCATCTGTCCGTACTCGTCTTCGGAAAACATGCGCTTTGCAACACCAACCGGATTATGCCGGGCATGGATTTTCTCAACATCAATGCCGCAATCACGTGACAGCGTCACGACACAGGCCGCCAGCCCCCTGGTGTGGGAAAGATTGAATCGAATTGGCGGCAAGCCGGGATTGGCCACCTCTGGCCGGCCATGATCAGACTCTGAAAACACCCAGTCACGCGGCGATATATCGGTGTATTTTGACAGCGCATATCGCACCAGTGCATGTGAAATCAGGTAATGATGACTGTCATCCGGAAAACGGAAACGCCGGTATTGCTGACGCTCCCGATCAGAAAGCAGGTCCATACAGACATCAATCGTTGCCCTGTCCTGGATGGATCCAGGCCTGACGGCCCAGACATGGGCCTCATGGCTCAGTTGTGTTAGCAACATTTCTCGTTTTGTGGTGCAGACAATGACACATTAGTACATATCAGTATCATAATCACCTTCGGTTAAAAACCACTTGTCTTCATCATATAACTGTTCTCGTAATTCGTTATCTTTAACATAAACGAAAAAAGGTAACGCCATCTCGTAATTCGTTATCTTTAACATAAACGAAAAAAGGTAACGCCATGTCGCGAACTATAAATCCCAGGTGATGAAAATTGTCATGGCAGCTGTTGCAATAAGTTTCAACATTTATCGTACACGCCCCTTTGGCCATCAAGAACGATATACTTCCCTGAAAAAGCAATGCTTGATAATTAATGCCAGTTCCATCCTCCATGAAGAACCACTCCAGAATAGTTGCCTCCGGCTGTTGCGTCGATTCAGGAAGAGACAAATGGCAAATAGTAACCCCGACCAGGTCCTTTCCTTTAAATACCCCGATGACCGTAAATTCCCTCCGGGGATTATTAACATATCGCCATGTCAGATATTCTAATGATCTTTGTATACAGGTCTGATCTTCTCTACCCGATTTCAACTGGGCTATATAGGGAGGTATCACGCTCAATTCCCTGGTTGATACGTCTTTCCCGAGCCTTCCCCATTGTAACTTTCTGCGCGCAGACAGAAGAAGATCAAATGGAACGGAAACGACGCTGGACAACAATGAAGATTTCAGACCTTTCTGCAGGAATTGACAGGATCGAACCGGTAACTTGAATATCCTTGTGTGCGATATCTGATGAAATAATCTCATCAGCAGACTATGAGAATTTTCATTTGACCCTACCACTATGATGACGGGATATATTGACATCAGGTAAAGGTTCATCCATGCGCCGAGCCCCCTGCCATCAAACTCAGGGTCGACCAGAATATCCATTGCCTTACAGGCCGGTATCAGGGTACCCGGCAAATGCAAATTGACGTTCTCTATCCCCAGGCACCCGATAATTTTCGATTCCTTCCTGAAAACCCACATGCAATTTCGTTCGGTTCCAGTTCCATCAAAATTGTATCGCCAGTCAAGGTAGCGCTTGTCATCCCACGGCGCGTCTCCTTCAAACAGGGACAGTCGTAATCGGACCAGTTCATCCAAATCCTCTCTGGTAGCAGGGGCAAAACTTTGAGCCAGGGCCTCGTCAGGCATCCCCAGACTTTTAGCCAGGTACGGGGAGATTTTCTCCAACGTCATTTTCATGGCCCGGCCAGGTATACCTCATTATTCTGCCAGCACATTATTCTTCCTGAGTACATCAAGCAAATCGTTAATAGTGTTTATGCTTTCCAGTTCATCCTGATCCAGGGTAATTGAAAATCGATCATCCAGTTCTGCCATTAACGTCAAAACCCCCATGGAATCCCAGCCTTCAATATCCTGCTGTCGGGTTTCAGACGAAATTTCACTATCTGTCGTTTCGAAGATTTCGGCGAACCATGCGATGGCTTCCGATGTACTCATTGCGGTGTTTTCACTCATATTCCAGGTATATTCCTTAATCAATGCCTCACATTAAACCGATGTATAGCCACCATCTACCAGCAAATCCGTACCGGTGATCCATTTATTTTTATGATAAAGAAGGAAAATCACAGCCCTGGCTAC
>JAFDIX010000560.1 GCA_019307805.1 Deltaproteobacteria bacterium
GTCAAATAAACAGGAGGATATCATGGCAGAAAATTTGGTAAAAAAGGCTGACGGTTTCGAGCAACCGGGCCAGAACATAGAGAGGTTTGAAGAAATCGACAAAAAGGTCGCCGAGCTCCAGGCCCAAATCGAATCCCTTTCACGGGAGACCCCTGAAAACAAGCTTTCCATCATTGCCTTCAGCGGAGATCTGGACAAGGCCCTCGCTTCACTGATCATTGCCACCGGGGCGGTTGCAATGGGGATGGACGTGGTGATGTTTTTCACCTTCTGGGGCACACCGCTCCTCAGGGACGGAAAGAAAAAGGTCGGCGGTAAGGATATGATGGGAAAGATGTTCGGTAAAATGCTGCCCAAAGGGGCCGGCAAGCCGAAACTCTCCAAGATGAACATGGGGGGTATGGGGACGGTAATGATGAAGTCCCTCATGGAAAAGAAGAATGTTGCATCGCTGGAGGAAATGCTGAATCTGGCAGGAGAGCTTGGTGTGAGGATTTTCATATGCGAGATGTCAATGGATCTCATGGGATTTAAGAGGGAGGAAATGGTCGATTATCCAGGCCTCAGCTACGCCGGGGTTGCAACATTTCTCGAAGAGGCCAAGAACAGTAAAGTCCAGCTTTTTATCTAAAAGCGGATAAATTTTGAAGGAGGATTAAAATGAGCGAAGAATTGAGAAGTGACAAGGTGATGGATCTCAAGGGGCTGCCATGTCAAGGAGGTTGAAATAGGCCAGGTGGTTGAAGCGGTGACCTCTGATCCTGGCGCTTTGGCCGACTTTCCGGCCTGGGCCAGAACAAGCGGCAATGAAATACTTAAAACCGAACAGAGTGACGGCGTCATCAAGTTCTATATCAGGCGTAACGCCTGATGCCGATCCACGTGCCCTCTCATTGAGGGGGCATAATCACTCTTTTGATGCAAAGAGAGGCGACTGTGCAGACTGTCTATTATATCATATTGGTACCCATGGTATATACCGCATTTGCGGTCTTCTTCGTAGGTACCGGGATAAGACTCGTGAAATTGCTGCGGGAACCCGGACATCCTGCGACGCTGCAAATTTTTCCCGAGAAACGGCCGAGGTGGCTCTGGGCTCTTCACGACACATTCCTGTTGCCCACTGTTCGCAGGCACAATCCCGTTCTGTGGGTCTTCCTCATGTTGTTTCACGTTTCTTTTCTTCTGCTCATCATAGGGCACGTGGAACTTTTCGCTGATTTTGCCCTGTTCCAGATTGTCGAGCACGAGGTTTTCTTCGGCAGGGGCTTCATGGGCCTTATACTCTCTGTTTCATTGCTGTTTTTCCTTTTCAGACGATTCGTGTCCCCCAACAGAGAGTTGTCGGTCCCCGAAGACTATTACCTGCTTATCCTGCTTTTTCTGACGGTCCTCTTCGGAAGCGAGATGGACTGGGCAAGAAGGTGGTACGAGTACGGAGAGCTGTCAGTGGAAGACTATCGCGAGTACCTTGTCAGCCTTCTGTATCTGAGGCCGGAACTGTCTTCCAATCTCATAATGTCCGGGCATTCATTCATGCTGGTCTTGCACGTCTTTTTCGCAAACCTGTTTCTCATGTTCTTCCCATTCAGCAAGATCATGCATTCGTTTCTGGCTTTGCCCATGAATAAATTGAGGAGAGGTTAGTTCACCATGGACCAAAAAACACGGGATGAGTTACTCAAGCTTTTCAAGAGCAAGCTGAATGAAGCCATGAAGTTCTACCTTGAAACATGCTCCAGGTGCGGGGTCTGTACCAGGGCATGCCATGTTCATGAATCCCTTCCTCATGTAAAATATATAGCCGCCTACAGGGCCGAGATCGTCCGCAGGATATACAAAAAGTATTTCAAAGGGCAGGGGAAGATATGGCCCTCCGCAGGCGAGGCCAAGGAGTTGACGGACATGGCCCTGGAAGAGCTTTACGAAGCAGCCTATTCGTGCACCGGGTGCAGGCGCTGCATGGTCTATTGCCCGTTCGGGATAGATACCCAGATGATCATGTCCATCGCGAAACTCCTCCTGGTCGGGGCCAATCAAGAACCGGAGATACTGACACTGCTGGCCGACACATCCATTGAAAAGGGAAAATCACTGGAGATCTTCAAAGAGGGATTTCTTGCCGGGATCAAGAACCTTGAAGCGGAAGTAATAAAAAAATGGAAAACAGAGGCCGGTGAGACCCCGATCCCCATGGATGTTGAGGGCGCGGATCTCCTTTACGTTGCCCTTGCCGGGGCCCATTCCATAATACCGGCGGCAGCGATCTTCAATGCCGCAGGGGAAAAATGGACGCTGAGTTTCTTCGAGGCCGTCAATTTCGGTGCCTTTGTGGGAGACCCGACCAAGACAAAACTCATCATGGATCGCATTGTGGAAGAGGCCAATCGGCTCAAGGTGAAAGAGGTCTGCATATGCGAGTGCGGAACCGCATTCAGGGTCATGAAACAGCTATCCGGCAAACAACCCTTCAAGGTCTCCTCCATCACCGAAGTCCACGCAAGGTACATTAGGGAGGGCCGGATCAAGCTGGACAAGTCCAGATCCCGGGAACCGGTCACCTACCATGACCCCTGCCAGATTGCAAGAAACGGGGGAGTGATAGACGAGCCCCGTTACATCCTGAGGCACCTCACCGATGATTTTCGGGATATGTCCCCGGACCCCAAATACAACTGGTGCTGCGGCGGGGGAGGCGGATTGGTGGCATTGGGCGAGGACACCCTGGATTTCAGGATGAAATCCTCAAGGGTAAAGGCGGATCAGGTTAAGGAAACAGGCGCAAAAATCCTTGTTACCGCCTGCGAGAATTGCCATACCCAGCTTAGCAACCTGAACGACCACTATGAAATGGGTGTGGAAGTCAGGTTCCTCAGCTCCATGATCACCGACGCCCTGGTGAAATAGACAAAAGGGGGCAGCTCCAGCCCCCTGTTTTCAACCGCCCCCATCTCTCCCGTCACGGGCTGTCGGGACCCGCCCACTGTCTCTTGGGGGGAGGAAGATCAGGCCAAACCCGCAGCCGAGAATGAGGAGTGCTCCCAGCGCCATCCAGCTCATGCATCTTTTCAACTGAAGGCCGAAACCAGATAATTCGGCATGTATGGTAGGCATTCATCATGATATCTGGACCGGTCTCCCGAACCTTAAAAGGAATAAGGCCTTGTGTCATAATTTGTTCCACCTCGTTGATGATAGATTTGTGTGGCTGAACACATACTATCTGCTTGATTTATCAAGCTCAATGAGGTTTTTTATTTTTTTGATGGTGAATCAAGGAATCCAATTCGTCGGTCAACAATTCTTGCCTTTGGGTGAAAGAGCAATAATACAATTATGACTGCCAGATGTGAAAAATTCATTGGTTCAAGTATTCCCAAATAAACCTTTCGTTTTTCAAGAACCAAGATTTTTCAGTATGCTTGCCAAATACTTAAATCTACGAAAATTCCAGGATACATCAGGTAGTCGAAAGCCTTGCTTTCCTTAATACAGATATCTTGCCAGAGAAACAACTATCTGAAATCGCAAAATAATTACATGTATGGTCTGAATATCTCACGATTTCAGCCGCTTGATATCTTGGTTTTCATAGCAGATATCGCCCGCTATGCCCTGAGAACCGGGGCTGATAATATCACAAGTTTTTGATGGGCTTTGTCGAATTTCCCCGGCCTCTAATTTTACGAAGGTACAAATAAATCAGATAAAATTCGTTATAACAAACTC
>JAFDIX010000561.1 GCA_019307805.1 Deltaproteobacteria bacterium
ACCCGATAAAATCTATGGGATATCTCATAAAAGAAACGCATGCTTATTAGA
Source organism: Deltaproteobacteria bacterium (assembly GCA_019307805.1). Classification (GTDB taxonomy): domain Bacteria; phylum Desulfobacterota; class DSM-4660; order Desulfatiglandales; family HGW-15; genus JAFDIX01. Next base: position 52 of record JAFDIX010000561.1, read on the forward strand.
CCCCCTTCCGACCCAGGACATAGAAAAGATGGCTCATGGGGAGTTTAAACACCCCCTTCCTGAAGGCCATATCCCATTTTCCCAAGAGCCGCATCCATCCCGGAAACCGCCCTGTTCCGGCATATTGAATAATCGGCACTTCCCACTGGGGTTTTTTTGTTGGTTCTCCAAATCTTCTGTGAAGTCGGATATCCCTCGGACCGCTCGGATCCGGCCACCCGGGTGTGTCAATAGCACCGTATTCCACCACCTGAAGGCCCGCCTCCCTGAACAGCCCCCTGACCCGTCCCATGTGGTTGTACTCAACCTGGCCGTGGGTCCAGGGAAATCCATACACCTTGTGAAGCAAGCGATGCCAGGGATATCCTGGTTGAAAATTGTTGCAGGTCACGAGAAAGACGTATTGCCCTGCAATCCTCTTCATCTCCAGGAGATATCCAAGAGGGTCTTCAAGCTCCGTCCAGGTTACGAAATCCCAGGCAAGATCAAACTCCCCGTCCCTGAAGGGGGTATGGTAGACATCAATATCCTGATGGGTCTCTACCTGCCCCTCCATCCCCAGTTCATGCCAGCCGTACATCATCTCCACTTCCGGATTCACCAGGGTCACATGGCATCCTGCCAGGCCGAACCCTATGGAATACAGGGACCCGGCTGCCTTGGCCCCGTGGCTCGGCATTTCCACTACTTTGTGGATATGAAGCTCGGAGGTCATCACCCTGTGCATCTGCATCAGGACATACCTGTCATAGGTAACGCCAAAGACCTCCCTTTCCTTCTTCATGTTTTCCTCCTTACACCCACCCCTTTTTGCGATACCACTGCACCGTCTCCACAAGTCCTTCTGCCGGATCGATCCGAGGATCAAACCCCAGTTCCCTCCGGGCCTTTTCAATGGAAAAAACCCGGTCCGCCAGCGTGGATTCGATGTTTTTTCTTGTGACCGGAGGTGCCTTCCCAGACAGGACAAAAACCTTCTCTATAAGTGAGGCCGCGGGCAGTGCGACCCACTCCGGCACATAGAGGGGAGGCCTTACAATCCCCAGGCCCTTTAGTATTGTTTTCCTGATTTTGTCAAATGGTTCCGAGCGGCCGTTTGTAATGAGATAGACCTCGCCCGCCCTTCCCTTCTCCATGGCCAGTAGGAGTCCTTCTGTGGCATCATCCACATGAACAAGGGGGGTCAACTTGGGTTTTGCCCCGACCTTGGGAAAGAGCCCCCGTTTGGCCATGCGCGTGAGTTTCAGGATATCCCGCCAGTCCCCGGGGCCATAGACCATGGAAAAGCGAATGATGAGTGCAGGCAGGCCTTCTGAGGAAACCAGGTGCAGCACTGCCTGTTCCGCCTCGAGCTTGCTTTGCCCGTAGGGATGATGGGGGTTGCACTTCGTCATCTCATCGGCAGGGATTTCACTGCAGATCCCCATGGCTGCGACGGTACTGCAGTGCACGACCCTGGGAATTCCAGACCTCCGGGCCTCCTGCATGATGTTGCGCGTACCCAGCACATTAACCTTTTCAAATACCTCATCAGGCACCCTGTAGTTGCTCATATGGCCGAGTGTGGCCATATGGAAAAGGCCGTCCATCCCCTCACCGAGCCCTTCCAGGGAACCCCGGTCCGTGATATCTCCTACCACCCATTCCACCCCCTTTTCCTCCTGCGCCTTCCCCTTGCTTGAGGAACGCACCAGACACCTGCAGGAGTGTCCCGTGGAAGTGAGCTTCCTGATGAGATGTGGCCCTACAAAACCTGTTGCACCGGTTATAAGATATTTCACATCAAACACCCATGCCCGTCCAAAACGAATTTTCACCACGGAGACTCAGAGGACACAGAGAAGAGCTCTTGTTTGTCCCGCTCTCAAAGCGGGACAAACAAAAATATTCCACGCTGAAAACAATAAACTTACAGTTGTTAAGAACAAATACTTTTACCCATTGAAAATCTTCGAAGCTTGGACATTCAAAAAAACCATCCTAAATTGATTCTAGAGACCCTTTTCGTCTATCGGTATCTCCCGATAGACGAAAAAATGAATTCCCCATCTCAGTGCTCTCTGTGACTCTGTGGTGAAACTTATACGGTTCCAAGATTTTTCCACCAATAATAGATCCAGGCCCCGTACTCCGCCATGACCCAACGAATCTGCCGACCATCTCTCCACCACCCACTGGGATCATAGGGATCGGTTTTGGCCGCAACAGTCCGAATGGATAATCGGCCGTCGTACATTTTTTTCCAGATGTAACGGGCGCGTTTCGTGTGGTATTTGCTCGTGGTGATGAGGACAGAATGCAATCCCCGGCCAAGGACTTCCCTCCCCACCACTTTGGCTTCACTCACGGTATCATAGACGTCCTCTGCGCTGATACAGGTCACCTTGTCTCTCGGGACCCCGAACAGAGAAAGTATGCGCAGAGAATTCTCATACCAGGGGCAACATCTTTTGAATCCCCTGTTCTCCAGTTCCCGCAGGGAATCCGTTTTGCGGTTGCCGTTGATGATCACCCTTTTTACCAGGCCTTTTCGGTAAAGATCGGCCGCCTCCACGAGCCGGGGGTAATACTCCACCCCGGTGTTCAGAACGATGACGGCATCCGAGGGCACGGGTGTCTCATCGACCACCACGAAACGGCCCAGACCTCGAAGAAGGCTCCCGGAAAACAAATAAAGCAGCAGTCCCGCCACGAACAGGGCAATCACGAAAAAAAGAAATCGGTTTGAAAACCTTCGTGGCCGAATGGTGTGCCCTCCGCTCTAGGAGTCTTCATAGCCAAGATCTTAAAACTTGTGTCAAGTTTTTAGAAAATTACACAGTTCCAGGTAGTTAGCCCGTGATACTGGATGCTGGTCTCTGGATGCTGGATTTATAAGGAACGGTTCTTTTTTGTTTTATCCAGTATCGAGCATCAAGCAACCAGCATCGCTTCGCCTAAGCAACTGAACCAAAATACTTCTCCACTCGTCGGTTTCCCCGCCTTCGGCGGGACAGGAAGGCGGAGCTTCGCTAGGAATCCTTATTTAGTCCTTACCATAGTTCCCAGTGTCTTCAGCAAAGATGGTCCGTGTAACAGAATATTGGAATATGCCTGGTTTGCCAGGGG
>JAFDIX010000562.1 GCA_019307805.1 Deltaproteobacteria bacterium
CGAAAGGTATTGGCCTGTCTTAGTCCTGTATTGGATTGCCATATCCACCTTATCGTTACAGGGGGTGGCCTGAGTCTTGATGGAAAAGGTTGGATCGAAACAAACCCTAAATTTCTCATGCATCACGGGGACTTAAAGAAACGGTGGAAATACCAAATCACCACCCGAATGAAAAAAACCCATCGTCAGGGACAATGGCGTTTTCCAAAAACCCTTAATCAGAACACAGAAGTTATCCGTTTTTGACCATTATTCCATTGTTCCAACATTCCATTATTCCATGTGGCTGGCATAAAAAAAGATGCCACTAAAAACCCTTTGCTGGCATAAAAAAAGATGCCACTAAAAACCCTTTCAATAAGTTGTAGAATTTCCGAGATGTTAAAACATGGCTGATCAGTCCAAAAAAGGCAAAAGCCTGCCACCCTATGAATTTAGGGTGGAGAGGGTGAAGATTCAGGAATTTGTTCAGGCCATCGGAGACCACAACCCGCTCTTCCGGGACAGGAAATTCGCCATCGCTGAAGGATATCCGGATACCCCCTGCCCTCCGACCTTTTTTACTTCGGCTTTTCAGGAATTCACAGGGGCCTTTTTCCGTGTTTTTGAAGAACTGGAAGTGAAACTGGAGAATGTCCTTCATGGAGAAGAGGAATACGAATACCTCGCAGAGGTTTATCCCGGTGAAATCCTGACGTGTCATTTGTGTATCGAGTCGATTGTGGAAAAACAGAGCAAATCCGGAAAAATGGATTTCATCACCCTCAAGACATCCTTCATGAACCAGGCAGGTGAAGAAGTCCTTCGCGCCAGATCTCTTATTATTGAAAGAATAATTTAATACGGCAAGGTCCGGGAAATGAACCAATATGTTGATTTTCGCAAGCTAAAGGTTGGAGAAGCCCTACCCACTCGGGTAAACCCGCCCCTTACGAAGCTTCAACTTGTTCGCTATGCAGGGGCCGCCGGAGACTTCAATCCCATTCATACGGATGATGCCGCGGCCAAAACATCCGGCCTCGGAGGTGTAATCGCCCAGGGTCCCTTAATCATGGGTTTTGCAGGGAAGGCCGTCTGTCAGTGGGTCCCTAAGCGCCGATTAAAAAAGTTCAAGGTCCGCTTTATGGGCATGTCCTTCCCCGGGGATATTATCACCGTCAGTGCCAGGGTAGCAGAAAATTTGGATACACGTGATGGCTTGAAAATACGCTGCGATATAACGGCCAGAGATCAGAATGAAGAAGTGAAGCTGACCGGACTATTCGAAGTACTACAAGCATGAGGAGGAGCAAATCCATGAGACTCAAGGACAAATCAGCCATTGTGACGGGCGCTGCACGAGGCATCGGCGAGGCCGTTGTCTATCGCTTCATCGAAGAAGGTGCCAGGGTCACCCTGTGCGATGTGGACGAGACGCGATTGGCGGAAGTGGAAAAGACCGTAAATGATATGAATGGCGTCTGCCGTATCGCTGCCGGTGACATTGTGGACAGGGAATTTGTCAGGGATATGGTGAATGATACTGTGAAAGAGTTTGGAACGCTGGATGTCATGGTCAATAATGCGGCTATTACCAGGGATGCCATTCTGCACAAAATGACCGAAGAACAGTGGGACCAGGTCATGGAGGTCAACCTCAAGGGCACATTTAATTGCCTTCAAGCAGCTGCCCTCTATATGAGGAGCCAGGAGAAGGGAACCATTATCAACGTCTCTTCGACATCCCGATTCGGCAACATCGGGCAGCTCAACTATTCCGCCTCCAAAGGGGGCGTGGTTGCCATGACCCGGACGGCTGCCAAAGAACTGGCCCGTAAGAGGGTGACCTGTAACTGCATTTCGCCCGGCACCATCTGGACGGATATGATGAAACCCATTCCGGAGAAGGTGCTTGACGGATTCAGGGCCGGAGTCCCCCTGGGCAGGTTCGGCGATCCCAAGGAAGTGGCAAATCTCTGCCTATTCCTGGCATCTGACGAGGCATCCTATATCACGGGGCAGACCATTAACTGTGACGGTGGCTCGTTCATGGCATAGGAGATAGAGGTATGGAAATAAACCTTGAGAATAAGGTAGCCGTGGTCACCGGCGGGGGAAGAGGCATCGGAAAGGCCGTAGCCCTTGCTCTGGCAGAGGCAGGGGCAGACGTGGTTCTGGCAGCACGAACCCTTTCCCAGCTCGAAGAGGTTGCTGACCTGGTGCGTTCAATCGGGCGTCGCTCCCTCCCGGTCGCAATGGACGTCACGGACAAGAAAGCGGTTGAAAGTCTCATGTCCAAGGCTGTTGAAGGCTTGGGAGGTCTGCACATCCTGGTGAACAATGCTGCTATCATGTCCCCATCTCCAATCTTGGAGACTACGGAAGAGGACTGGGACAGGGTCATTGCCGTTAACCTGAAATCCTGTTTTCTATGCACCCGGGCTGCCGGCCGGTTCATGATAGAGCAACAATACGGAAAAATTATCAATATGGCTTCTACCGGGGGCGTTATTGCCGGCCCCAACAATGCCTCATATCATGCCAGCAAGGCAGCCATTATCCACTTCACCAGAGCAGTCGCTATAGAGTGGATAAGGCATAATATCAATGTCAACGCCATTGGTCCGGGCACCGTTGATGCACCCCTGGCGGATAAATTTATCCAAAAGGGATCCAGGGATGTGATGCTGAAAGCTGTACCCATTAAGCGATTTGCAGACACCACTGAAATAGCCAATCTCGCCCTCTTCCTCGCTTCTGATCTGTCAAACTATATGGTTGGAGAGCATGTGATTATCGACGGCGGGTTGACAATTCCATAAATGAATAGGTCCAATTTAAAAGCCTATCCTTGGGTACTTTCTTAAGAGGTTCGAAGATAATGGATTTTGAACTCACCAAGGAGCAGAAGGATATCAAAATGGCTGCCCGGGAATTTGCTGAGGGTGAATTCCCTCCGGTGGCGAAACAGTGCGATGAAGAAGAGAAGCTGGATATGGACCTGCTCGAAAAGGCCCGGGAACTGGGTTTTGTGGGCGCCTATATACCAGAGGAATATGGGGGTCCCGGTCTGAGCTTTTTTGAAAAGGCCCTCATTGTTGAGGAATTCTGGAGGGTGGACCCCGGACTTGCCCAGGCCATTGTCTGTGTTACCTTTGGGGCGGAAATTGTCATCGATTTCGGCACCCGGGAACAGAAAAAGGCATACCTGACTCCATTGGTAGAGGGAAACGCCATCATGGCCACGGCCATCACCGAGCCCGATGCAGGATCGGATGTCACCTGTGCCCAGACCACCGCCGTCAGAGATGGAGATGAGTATGTCATAAACGGGACAAAGATGTTTATCTCCAACGGTACACTCGCCGATTATGTCCTCGTGTTTTGCAAGACCCATCCCGATGAACCCAGCCGCCGAGGCCAACAAGCTCACCAATAAACTGGGAATCCGTGCCTCCGATACGGCTGAACTGGCATTCAAGGATGTTCGCGTACCCGCGGCAAACCTCATAGGAAAGGAACAGGAAGGGTTCAACCAGATTCTCGACCTGTTTAATCGAGAACGCATTACCGTTGCCGCCCAGGGCACCGGTCTGGCCCAGGGGGCCCTGGAGCAGGCGATTCGACACATCTCCCAGAGGGAGCAGTTCGGCAGGAAGATTTCGTCCAATCAGGCCGTCCGATTCAAGATCGCTGAAATGGCCACACTCATTGAAGCGGGACGGGCCCTCTATTACCGGGCGGCCTGGTCCATCGATAGCGGCCAGGAGGATCATGCCCTTATCGCCATGGCCAAATGGTTCTGCGCTCAGAACGCGGTTACCGTGGCCCAGGAGGCGCTCCAGATGCACGGGGGATATGGATTCCTCAATGAATACGACATCGCCCGCTTTTACCGTGACTGCAAAATCGTTGAGATCTACGAAGGGACAAAAGAGATTGAGAAGATTGTCATTGCCAATGCACTCTTAGGAAAGGCAAAGTAGATATGAATCTCAATTTTTACTGAAATGAAAGGAGGTGGTAAGTTTTAAGCGACAAGGCTGAGGTGCCGAGTATACTCTTGCGCGTTCGTCTTCGGCAGAGATCGTCTTTAGAAAGCGTACTGCAATTTCTTTAAGGAGGTGCAAAATGATGGGAAAGAAAATTCTGGCAATCGCAGGCAGCATTTGTATCATTTTGATATGGGTAGCTATACAGCTCATGGCAACACCCACATCAGCCCAAGCAAAGGAGTTGAGCTTTTCTATACATTTCGGGCCAAAGGTTTCCCTGTCTCGCTATGTGTTTGTACCCTTTGCCGAGGAAATCAAGAAGCGTACCAATGGACAATACACGGTGAAGATTTATTATGGCGGGACTTTGGCAAAGGTAAAGGATGCCTACAATGCAGTAGAGAAAGGCATCGTCGACATGACTTACACCCAGCACGCCCACACTCCGGGCCAATTTCCGCTGGTGGGTGTCATGGGACTGCCCTTTCTGACGCCTTCCACCCAGGTCTCCACCATGGTCCTCCATGGGCTCTATAAGGAATTCCCGGAGATAAGGAAGGAACACGATGATGTGCATCTCCTGTACCTCTGGTCCACCCTGCCCATTGAAATCCATACTGTAAAAAAGCCTGTTCGGAAGCTGGAGGATATAAAGGGACTTAAAATAGCGACCCATGCATCAGCCAGAGCGGCGGTGGAAGGGTTGGGAGCCGTCCCGGTCGTTATGGGTACCCCTGCCTTTTATCCAAGCCTGGAAAAGGGGGTGGTAGATGGTGTAGCCATTGCCTGGGGAGCATGGAAGGGGTGGAGGCTGTATGATGTGACAAAATATCATACAAATGCCCACATTAGCACCTGGCCCTGTGTCATAGCCATGAATATGAACACCTGGAACAGCCTTCCTCCGGATATCCAGAAGATAGTCACGGAAGTGGCGGCCAATGGTCCCGCATGGCACTGTACAACTGTTACCAATATACTCAAAGAAGCCGTTGCCATCGCCAAGGAGCGTGGTCAAGAAATCTTTGACCTTTCACCAGCGGAATTTGCAAGGTGGAAAGCGACAGGTAAACCTGCATACGGCAAATGGGTATCCAAGATGAATGCCAAGGGGCTCCCCGGTCAGGCGGTGTTGGACGAGGCCCTTATGTAAATCACTACAAGAGAAATGAGCCCCATCACGGTCCTTCCCCCCTATAAAGGGGGGAAGGAAAGAGGGAGTGTTTCCGCCGTTACTGCGAAAAAAGTGTGGGAGGCTATCCTTATGGAAGAGACTTCAAAAGCCCGATTAGACAGAGTTGCTCATGCCTTAGAGAGAGTGGCCAACCCATTGAGCGTGATAGCCGATAGCACAGGTCGGTGCATCCTCGCCTTGATGGTGTTTCTCGTTACGGCGGATGTTGTCCTGCGCTATCTCTTCAACCGACCCTTAAAAGGGAGCTATGAACTTATCGAGTTCATGATGATTCTGGTTGTTTTTTTTGGGTTGGCCTATACGCAAATAAGGAAAAATCACCTCTCCATTAACCTCCTTATGCCACGATTCTCTAAAGAGACCCAGGCCGTTGTCCGTAGCGCTACCTATCTCCTCTGCCTGGCGGGTTTTTTATTGATAACCTGGCGCAGTATTGGGCATGCGGAATTTTTGCGTATGAAAGGGACCACCTCCGGCGTGCTGTTTATACCCAACTTCCCATTTATGTGGGTAGTGGCCTTCGGAAGCGCCTTGCTATGCCTGGTGTATCTGATAGATCTAATGAGGTCCCTGTCAGAAGTAATAAGGGTTTGTCGAAAACCCTGGGCCTGGCTCACACTGGACTGTGTAGTGGTTCTATTGATCTTTTCCATTCCGGTCTGGCTTGACTGGCTTCCCTGGGAAATAAGCCGGCCCGGGGTTGGTCTCTTCGGCATCTGTTTAATGCTCCTCCTGCTGTTTGCCCAGATGCCCATTGGTCCGGTTATGGCAGTGGTCGGCTTTTTGGGCTTTTCCTATCTGGTCAATCCGGAAGCCGGTCTCAACATCCTGGGTATGACTCCATACAGATCCGTATCAGTTCATACCCTGAGCACTATCCCGCTTTTCATTCTTATGGGTCAGCTTTGCTTCCATGCGGAATTGAGCAAGGATATATATGCGACTCTGCGCAGTTGGGTGGGAAGGCTCCCCGGAGGCCTTGCAATGGCAACGGTGGGTGGTTGTGCCGGTTTTGCAGCGGTGAGCGGATCAAGCCTGGCCACGGCCGTTACCATGGGGACCATATCCCTGCCGGAGATGCGAAGGCATAAATATGACAACACTCTTGCCTGCGGCTGTGTTGCAGCAGGAGGGAGCATCGGCATCCTCATTCCACCGAGTATTCCTTTCATCATCTATGCCAGCCTTACCGAGGAGTCCATCGGAAAGCTCTTCATTGCGGGCATCATTCCGGGACTCATGGAGGCCTTCCTCTATATTGTCACTATATATATCATGTGCAAGATTAAGCCCGCACTCGGGCCTCCAGGGTCTTCTTCGACTTTCAAAGAAAAGATCGTGTCCCTTAAAGGTACATGGGGGATATTGATTCTGTTCTTTCTGGTTATCGGCGGCATTTACGGGGGACTGTTTACGCCCACAGAGGCAGCCGGAGTAGGGGCCTTCGGAGCACTCTTACTTGGCATTGTGAAGAGGAAGTTTAACCGACAAAACCTGCTTGCTGCTCTGGCAGACACGACCAAAAACGCGGCCATGCTCTTTCTGATGTTGATTGGCGCCGAGATATTTGGCCACTTCCTGACGATCTCTCAGATCCCATTCATGCTGGCTGACTTCGTGGTGGCGCTCCCGGTATCCAATGTGGTCACGCTCATCGCACTGTTGTGCGTCTATATTATCCTCGGCTGCATTATGCCGATCATCCCTGCCATTATTCTTACGATACCGATCTTTTTCCCCGTGGTCACCGGCCTCGGCTATGATCCCATATGGTTCGGGGTGATCGTCGTCACCATGGCTGAGATGGGTCAGATTACCCCACCGGTAGGAATAAATGTCTTCGCCCTCAGCGGCGTGGCCAAAGAAGTGCCTTTGGG
>JAFDIX010000563.1 GCA_019307805.1 Deltaproteobacteria bacterium
AGGCTAAAGAGGCTTACTGAGGCATTGATGGCCGGATATCTTGTACAATACTGTTTTAACACTACACGGTCTAAAAGAAAATCCGGAAGGACAGGGAAAAAAGTATATCTGAGTACTCCGTCCCTTGCCGCAAATCGCTATGGACCTCTGGATACTTTTCCCGAAATATTAGGGAGAATTGTAGAAAATGATGTGTTTCTTCGCCTGAGAGAAATGGATGCAGCCCTGTCATTCTGGAGGGTTGGCAGGCAGGAAATTGATTTCATCTTTCATGTGCAGGATGTCGTGATCCCGGTGGAATGTAAAACCGGGCGTTTAAGATCCAATGATACCCGTTTAATCCGGTCTGTATCAGAAAAGTTGGGGGCGCCCTTTTCAGTGATGGTTACATCCGAGACATTCGATTTTTCAGACCCATCGATCCTGCGTGTGCCGGCCTGTATGCTATAGAGAGAAGGAATTGGTATCAATATGACATTTAGTCATACTGTCCAGTTCTTTGCCGAGTAACTGCGGGTCCCTACACACATGAAAACACCATTCCCCGAGATTTCCCCAGTTATTTACAGCTGGTATCCATCGGTTGGCCGCTGCGTGCTTTGCCTTTTCCTCATCAGTCTCGTAGCCCTTTATTTCAAGGATGAGTGTCCGGTCATCCTTCATCCACAGTAAAATAATTTGTGCAAAAAGAGGAGGGATCTCCAGCAAGAAAGGAAAAGGGATCTGCTCTTTTCCAAATTTTTGTTGAAAATGTGTATAATGTGTGTATAATGTGTATGAAACCTACCCGGGGGATGATATGCGTACCAATATCGTAATTGATGACGAATTGCTGAATGAAGCTTTTTCAGTCAGTAATGCCAAAACAAAAAAAGCGCTTATTCATGAAGCCTTAAAAGAATTCATTCGATTGAAAAAACGAAAGAATCTCACAGATCTGGCTGGATCTATCACATTCTCGAAAAATTATGACCACAAAAATATGAGAAAGCTAAGAGGATGATTCTGGTTGATACATCGGTTTGGATCGAGATTTTGAGAGATAAAACCGGAAATATAGTAACGGCCTTTCATGAAAGGATAGGTACTGACGATTATGTGATGAGCAGGTTTAACCAGCTGGAACTTTTGCAGGGTGCAAAAAACCAGAGAGAGTGGGAAATTCTCGATGATTACCTTTCGTCACAATATTACCTTGAAGCTTCTGAATCTACTTGGCGGGAGGCTGCCAGAATTTATTTTGAATTGCGAAAAAAAGGCGTCACGATAAATAGCCCGGTGGATTGTTGCATTGCTCAAATTGCAATGGAGCATGGCGCTTTTCTTCTGCATCGCGATAAGGATTTTGAGAGAATCTCTCGGATTCGTTCTTTAGAACAAGAACTCTTTCAATTCAGTTGAATCGTTAATCCACAAATCCAGACGTGACCCTGAAGGCTCTTACTATCGAATCACTCTGAACGATCTCCTCCTCCTCACTCAATTTCCAAACCGGCTTTGTACCCCTCTTCAATGGCATTTAATGCATTCCTGACCTCGAGAGAATCGCCAATGTTGACAATTCTGAATGGTTTTTCCTTCAGCTTTTCGTACAACGTATTGACTGGGCTTGAACCCAGTGCAATGACTACAGTATCGGCAGGCCCTACTTGAACATCCTTACCGTCAATAGATACCATGACGCCGTCATCCAGTATTTCACTGGCTTTTGCATTCACAAGAATCTTCACTTCCCTGTCCTTAAGGTCTTTCATAAGGAGGCGCCGGGTATTGAACTCCTCATCCATCGCGATCTCTGATGTCATTTCAATGATGGTCACCTTCTTTTCAAGAAATGCCAGGTGATTTGCCGTTTCAGACCCGACCAGGCCCCCTCCAAGGACTATCACCCTGTCTCCCACTTTCACATCTCCGGAAAGGACATCATATGCGCCTACGACATGCCCTTTCTCCACTCCTGGAATATCCGGAGTAATGGGGATGCTGCCGGCAGCAACGATGACGACATCGGGTTTTTCCCTCAAAACCATATCATCGGTGACCTCGGTGTTTAAAAACAGCTGCACCCCGAACTTTTCAAGTTGGTTCTTTTGCCAGTTAATAAAGGTGCAGATCTCTCCCTTTCCAGGGGGAAAGGCGGCAAGGAGGTATGCCCCGCCGAGCTCCTTTTCCTTTTCAAATAAGCTGACTTCGTGCCCTTTTTCTGCTGCGACAATGGCAGCCTCCATCCCGGCCACCCCTCCTCCGATAATCAACACTTTTCTTTTTTCCTTTGCCGGGAGTATTTTATATTCAATCTCATTGCCTGTTAAGGGGTTGAGCATACACCCCCCTGGCTCTCCGTGCCTCCGGATTTTATCCCCGCAGCCCTGCAAACATCCCACACAGAAAAGGATCTCATCATATTTCCCTGCCGCTGTTTTGTTGGGCAGTTCCGGATCAGCGAGAGCGGATCGCCCCATGGCTATGAAATCGGCCTTTTTTGAAACCAGAATCGCTTCCGCCAGAAATGGGTCCGTGATGCGACCCACAGTGATGACCGGTAAAGAAACGACTTTTTTCACTTCAGCCGCAAAATCAACGGCCCATGCCCTGGCGGTTCGGGCAGGCGGTGCAATTTTATGCCTTGAGGCATAAACGCCGACAGATACGTGAATAGCGTCGACACCCGTTTCTTCAAGCAGCATTGCGACTGCCTTCGTTTCCTCAATCGTCCTGCCTCCTGGAACAAATTCATCCCCTGATATCCGAAAAATGATAGGAAAATCATTTCCCGTTTTTGCCTTGATATTTGAAATAATCTCTTTAACAAAACGAAACCGGTTTAGAAGGCTCCCCCCGAACTCATCACATCGCTTATTGGCATAGAGTGACAGGAATTCAGCAATGAGGTAACCGTGGGCGCCGTGGATCTCGACACCATCAAAACCCGCGGCTTTGACTCTCCTCGCACAATCACCAAATTTTTCTATCAGGTCCTCAATTTCTGCTATGGTCAGTTCACATGGTATGGGGGAAGGTGCCACAGGTCTTTCGCCGGTAATCAGGTGATTGGTCTGCCGTCCGGCATGATATATCTGTGCCACCACTTTGCTCCCGTGCCGGTGGATTCTTTTCGGGAGTTCGGAATGGGGCTCAATCTGGTCATCATTCCAAAGCCCTGGGATGTTCGTGTAGCCTTTGGCCGCCGGCTCGATGGCAAAATCCTCTGTGATGATCAAACCCCAGCCACCCTTCGCTTTTGCCTCATAATAGGAGAAATAGCGCTCATTAGGTGTTCCATCTGTATTACAGTAATTCATAACCATGGCCGGCACGACGAATCTGTTGGCCAATTCGATATTTCCGATCCTCGATTGCGAAAAAAGGTGCTTGAACATTTTTCGTATCCTCAACAGTTCTCATTGGCGGGGAAAAACTTATTACCCATGGACCCGCACAATCACATATCTTTTATGCACCAATGGGTGAAACATTATACCGTCCAGCCCGCATCAACCGAAAGAATATGACCGGTAACCATGGAAGACGCCTCCGAGGCAAGGTATACAACCGCCCCGACAAAATCCTCCGGTTCGGCCATACGTCCCAGGAGATTTCGCTTGAGGGCAAAATCAAGATAACTGGGGTCTTTCATAAATTTCTTTGTCATTTCAGTGACCGTAAAGGTCGGGGCCACGGCATTGACCCGTATATTGTGGGGGGCCCATTCCAGGGCCAGACACCGGGTCAGGAGATTAACCCCGGCTTTGCTTGCGCAGTATGCCGCCCTCTTGGCCAGGGCTGAATCGGCGGCTATGGATGAGATATTGATAATCCTGCCACCCTGGTCCTGCCCCATCATGACCTTGCCTGCGGCCTGGGACAGGAAAAAGAGTGCCCTCATATTGAGATCCATGATTTGATTCCAGACTTCCACTGTAATATCCACCGCGTCTGTGGGGATATTGGTTCCTGCGTTGTTGACGAGGATGTCAATCCGACCAAAGCGATCGACAAATGCGTCCACTGTTTCCTGGATTCGGTCAGTATCTGCGATATCCACGGAGACTGTTTCAGCCCTCCCGCCTTTGCCCTGAATCTCTTCCGCAACGGCCGTGATTTCTGCAGGCGTCCTGGAGATCAGACCCAGATCCGCCCCCGCATCTGCCAGTCCCAGGGCGATCCCCCTGCCTATTCCCCTTCCTGCACCGGTGACTATCGCCACCTTTCCTGTAAGATCAAACATTTCATTTCCCATTTTATTCCATTTCCTTTGCTGTCGCTTCGATCGCTTCTGCAATTCTGGTGTATCCCGTACACCGGCAAAGATTTCCTGAGATCCCCTCGTTGATTTCTTCCCTGCCGGGGTGCGGATTCTCATCCAGGAGGGCCTTTGCCGACAGGAGCATTCCCGGAGTACAAAATCCGCATTGCACGGCCCCCTTTTCCACAAAATTCCTCTGAAGAGGATGGAGGTCATCCTCCGTGCCGAGACCACGTACTGTGGTGATCTCCCGCCCTTCTGCCTGAACGGCCAGCACACGGCACGCATTTACCGTGCGACCATCCATAATGACCGTGCAGGATCCGCAATCGCCTTTTTCACACCCGTTTTTCACTTCAAGAAAACCCAGTTCCCTCAGTGCATCCAACAAAGTAACATGGGCGGGGAATTCTGCCTGGACCTTCTCACCATTGACTTTACATTGAATAGGATAGAGTCTCATCACCATTCCTCCCAATTCCTGTTTGAAGACTAATTTTCAAGTCCCAACCCTTCGCACATCAACCGATTCACCAGCACCTCACAGACGGTTCGCCTGTATTCTGCCGATGCCCGGATATCACCTATGGGACGCGCACTCTTTGCAGCCGCTTCTCCACATTTCCTGATGAGCCCAATATCGACCTTTTTGCCAATGAGGGTTTTTTCAGCCCTATTGGCCCGTATGGGCGTTGGGGCCAGGGCACCCATTGCGATGGTGGCGTCCACGCAGGTCTTACGCTTCATATCGAGCATAATAGCCACGCTTGCGACAGAAATGGCCATGGCGTTCCTGCGGCCCAATTTGTGGTAAAGCTGCTTCACCCTCCGGGGGGGTTTCGAAAAAACCACTTCAGTCAGAATCTCTCCCCGCCGTAACACGTTTTTTCTATATCCGGTGAAAAAGCGCTCCATGGGCACCGTGCGCTGTGCCTTTTGGTTCCTGATCTTCAACCGCGCCTTCAGGGCCATCAAAGGAACGGCGGAATCCGCCGCCGGCGACCCGTCAACGAGATTTCCCCCGATTGTTGCCCTGTTTCTGACAACGGGACCCGCAAATTTCGAAGCCGCATTCCACAGGACAGGTGCATGTTTTTTTATGATGGGCGACCTGATGATGTCGGCGATTGTCGTCAGGCTACCTATGCTGATTTTCCCATTTTTGTCCTTAATATAATTGAGTGTTTTAATCCGCCCGAGGTCCACGACCAAACCGGGCCTGTTGGTCCCTTCGCGAAGATCAGGGATTACATTTGTGCCTCCGGCCACAAGTTTATACCTGAGCCCTTTTTTACCAATGGCATCAAGAGCGGCCTTCAGGGACTTGGGTGACAGATATTCAAATGATTGCATGAACTCCCTCCTTCATTACGAGTCTCAAGAAACTTCGCCCTAACGGGGCCATTCACCGGTACGCAAGGCCTCGAGCACCCTTTCAGGCGTGATGGGCAAAGACGTGATGCGAACACCGATAGCACGTGATACGGCATTTGCGATAGCTGCCGGCGTTATGTTATTCGGCGGTTCACCGATGCCTCTGGCCCCAAAGGGCCCTTCCCCTTCGCCGGACTCCAGAAGTGTCACCTCGAGGGGCGGGATATCCAGAGACGTGGGTATCAGATAGGTGGCAAAATCACAGGCTTCGACCTCACCGTCCTTGACCTGGCAATCCTCCAACAGGGTGAGACCCATGCCCTGGATGACACCGCCCTCGCACTGGCCCATCACGATCTGGGGGTTGACTGCCGTTCCAACGTCATGGGACATGCCCAGTATTTTGACCTCCCCCGTCTGGGTATCAACGGCAACCTCTACTGCCATCCCGCCGAAGGTGTGGTCAAGCCACCCGGTGTTGTTCGCTGTATCCGCGCCCGGATAGGGAGGCTCCTCAATGACCAGCGACCCTATATTTATAAGAGATGCGCCCGCGGCCGCAGCCGTGGCCACCAGTTGTGCGTGGGGGACGTTTGGCTTGGGCGAACCTTTCACAAACGCCTTGCCGTCGTGAAGAACTATGTCCTCTTTCAGTGCTTCCAGGATTTCGGCCGCAGCATTCCTGAGGGCATCAGCAATGGGTTCAGCGGCACGCTCGACCGCACCGGCCGCATTGAGAAAGGTCCTGCTGCCGGCCGTCATACCGGCGGCGGGGTTCGTCTCAGAGTCAGAGGTATAGAGGGTCACCTTGTCCATGGGCAACCCCAGAACCTCAGCGGCAACCTGATGGCAACCGAGTCTCTGGCCTGAGCCGATATCCGCAACCCCCG
>JAFDIX010000083.1 GCA_019307805.1 Deltaproteobacteria bacterium
GGTCTATAAGAGGGAGTTGCTGGGAGTGATGACGGGTAGGGCCCTCCGACAGGCCTGGGAATCAGCAACAGCGATTTGAAATTGGAAAAAAGGGGGGTATTGCTGTGAAACAGGGTATTGAACTAAAGGTGAACCATGGGATTCATCACCTTGAGATCGAGGCCCATCGCACATTGCTGGAGGTATTGCGAGAAGAGTTGGGTCTCATGGGCACCAAGGAAGGATGTGGTAAGGGCGATTGCGGGGCTTGCACCGTGCTTTTGGATGGCGAGCCTGTATATTCCTGTATTACCCTGGCGATTGAAGCCCAGGGGAAGGAGATATGCACCATCGAAGGTCTTGCAGAGGGGGATCAACTCGATCCCATTCAGCAGGCCTTTGTCGATCATTGGGCCCTGCAATGCGGATTTTGCACCCCCGGCATGATCATGTCGGCAAAGTCGCTTTTGGAAAAGAATCCCGCGCCAACGCAGACCGAGATCAAAAGGGCCATTTCAGGGGTGCTGTGCAGGTGTACGGGCTATGTCAAGATTGTGGAGGCCATCGAAGCGGTTCAGGGAAAAAACAAGTGAGCGCCGGAATTTCAAAAAAGCAACGCCCCCGTGCCTCAGGGAAGGCGCACTTTTTTGAGGAAATGCCTGAAAAAGGAGAGGGATATTGGAAGCCTCTGGAAAAGTAGGAGTAAGGACACCGAATGTCTATGGAAGAGTAAAGGCGAGGGGTTCAGCCACATATACAGACGATTTGGTTCTCCCCAATATGCTGGTTGGAAAGATACTGCGAAGCCCTCATCCCCATGCAAGGATACTGCACATAGATACGAGCCGGGCGGAAAGGCTTGGAGGTGTCCAAGCGGTCGTCACGGGGAAGTCGAATCCACCAAAGGTAAATTTTGGCATAATGACCTGGAGCCGGGACCAGTCTCTCCTGCCCGCCGAAAAGGTGCGCTATTACGGTGAGGAGATCGCGGCTGTGGCTGCAGTTGACGAGGAAACAGCGGAAGAGGCCCTCGAACTGATCCGGGTGGAATACGAACCCCTTCCTGCAGTCTTTGACCCCAGAGAAGCGATGCGGGAGGGGGCGCCCCTTATCCATGAAGACAAACCGGGAAATGTTGCGGCACAGTATCTGTTCGATGAGGGAGATATTGATGATGGTTTCAGGAAGTCCGATTACGTGAGGGAGGATGCATTTACCCTGGGCGTTGTTTCCCATGCCTGTCCGGAACCCTTTGCCACGGTGGCCTATTATGATGCCACGGGGAAATACAATCTGTGGCTGCCTACCCAGTGCCCGTTTCAAACCAGGCAGGGGATGGCAAATGTGCTGGGGGTGAGGCTCAATGATGTTCGGATCCATGATATTTTCAAAGGGGCCACCAATGGTGGACGATCCGATACCATGCCCAGCCTCTACATTTCTGCAGTGCTGTCAAGAAAAGCAGGAAGACCGGTGAAGATAACATTTACACGGGAAGAGACCCTGGCCATGGGGAGAGACAGGGTGGACCAGTATTGGACCTTTAAAATCGGGGTAAAGAAAGACGGCACCATTATGGCCACGGACATGAAGGTGATTCAAAGCCCCGGTGCCTATGCCAGCAGTGGGGTGGTGGCCCTGTGGGTGCCGATCATGGAGCATGTATCTATCTACCGATGCCCCAATGTCAGATACGATGCCCTGTCCATTTATACGAATCGAACCATTTGCTCGATGATGAGGACCCATTCCGAATTTGAACCCATGATTATGGAAAGCGAGTTGGATAGAGCCGCTGAAGAACTGGGCCTGGATCCCGTGGAAATAAGGCTGAAAAATGCCGTGGCTTCGGGGGAAGTCCTTCGAGACAAGGCCGTTGTCACGAGCTGCGGACTGGGAGAAAGCATCGCCCTGGCGGCGGAGAAGTCCAATTGGCATGCAAAACGGGGGAAGAAGAAACCCAATCGCGGTATCGGGATGGGGTGTGGTGTCATGATCAGTGGGTTTTTTATGGGTTCACCTTCAGATTGCTGCCCACGAGCTTGGCATTCCCATGGAAGACATCAAGCTGGTCTTCGGTGATACGGAACTCTGTTTCCAGGATCCTGGAAACTATTCCATGACCTCAACCCTTATTTCCGGCAATGCCACCAGGCTTGCGGCCATGGACGCCAAAAAGAAACTGCTGAGAGAAGCGGCAGATATCTTTAGACTGCCCGCGGATCAGGTGACGTTCACGGATAAAACGTTTTACAGGAAAAGGAGTCCTATAAGGGAAGGAATCTCCTTGGCGGAGGTCTGTCGGATGGCCTTCAGAAAGGGACGGCCCATCTATGGATATGGGGATTACCGAGGAAGAATGGATCCCGTGGACTGGTCCAATGGAAAATATTACGGGCAGAAGGGATGCAGCTATTCTTACGGCACCGTCGTTGCCGAGGTAGAGGTAGATCCGGAGACAGGAAGGGTGGATGTGATCAATCTCACGGAGTATAATGATTGCGGATATGCGGTGAATCCATTGGCGGTAGAGGGCCAGATGGACGGAACCTTGGTGATGCTGCTTGGATCCACACTCTATGAGAGGAACCTGTGGGATCGCAAAAGCGGGCGAAAACAGACGGATTCTTTTCGGACCTACAAGCTGCCGACAGCCATGGACATCCCCTTTATCGATAAGAATATCATCGAGACAATTGATCCAGACGGGCCTTACGGTGCAAAGGAGCCCAGTTTAGGCGGTGGCCTCGGGACCACTGCGGCCATTGTGAATGCCATCTATGATGCGGTAGGGGTTTGGGTACAAGATCTGCCTATCACGTCCGAAAATGTCCTAGCGCTTATGAAGGGAAAACCGGCTTAGAGTCAACGGCATGCCCGTTATGGTGTGCTTTGGGGCCGTACCAGACACCCCCCCGCTCTCAGAGCAGCGGGCGATGCAGAATAAGGAGATACCTAATGGGTGAATATTCGGTGATCGGGAAACGGGTCCCCAATGTATTCGGCAGGTCAAAGGTGGATGGCAGTGCCAAATACACGGATGACCTGAAATTTCCCGGCATGCTCTTTGGCGGTCTCCTGCGAAGTCCCTATGCCCATGCCAGAATCCTGAGTATAAATACGA
The DNA here is from genome assembly GCA_019307805.1 of Deltaproteobacteria bacterium. Taxonomy (GTDB): domain Bacteria; phylum Desulfobacterota; class DSM-4660; order Desulfatiglandales; family HGW-15; genus JAFDIX01. Next base: position 3,104 of record JAFDIX010000083.1, read on the forward strand.
CCAGGGCCGAGAAGCTTAAAGGTGTGAAGGCTGTCATCACAGGTGAAGATACGAACAAAGTCCCCTATGGGATCTTTGGCTTTACCCGGGACCAGTTGTTTCTGCCCACGGATAGGGTCCGCTTCCTTGGGGAGGAGGTGGCTGCCGTGGCAGCAGTGGATGAGCAGGTCGTCAAGGAGGCCCTGGAACTGATCGAGGTGAAATATGAACCGCTCCCGGTGGTCACGGACCCCGAAGAAGCCATGAAGGTAGGTGCCCCACAGATTCATGAGCCCTTTAGAGGATTTCTCGGGCCTGAACAGGGGGACCTGAGTCGAAACATCGGGGTTCGCTGCAAGAGGGATTACGGAGATGTGGAAGGGGGCTTCAAAGACGCCGATCTTGTATGTGAAGATCGATTTCGAACAGTGGCCATCAACCACGGTACACTGGAACCCTATGTGACGCTGGCCAGGTACGACCACGGTTCCGGCAAGGTGGAGATCTGGTGCCCCAACCAGGCGCCTTTCCAAAAGATGCGTGCCATATCCAACCTGATGCAAATGCCCCTGAATGATGTGGTGGTACGAAAGATATTTCATGGCGGGGCCTTTGGAGGAAGATCAGAGACCTTTGCGGCGGATCTCTGTGCTGTCCTTCTGTCCAAGTTGACCCGAAAGGCGGTAAAGATATGCTTTACCAGGGAAGACACCTTTATTCTTCGCCAAAAACATCCCTATATCATCGATATCAAGGCGGGCGTCAAAAAGGACGGCACCCTCACGGCCCTGGATATTCGACTCATTTCCGATGGGGGCGCCTATATGAGTACCGGACCCATTGCCATTGACTTTCCATCGGTCGTTGTGGAGTCCATGTATCGCACCTCCGATTTTCGATATGAGTCCTTTGAGGTCTATACCAACAAACCGGTCCGGGGGGCCATGCGGGGTCACGGTGGCCAGCAGATGGCCTTTGCCATGGATTCTCTCATGGACATGATGGCCGAAAAAATAGGGATGGACCCGGTCGATATCAGACTTCGGAATGCCCGCCGGCCCGGAGAGATGCTTCCCAGTAAATCCCAGATACGGAGCTGCGGTTTTACGGAGTGCATTCAGAAGGCTGCGAAGGCCATGGACCGGGGCGCCAAAAAAGGAGAACATGGAAGCCGGGGCATCGGGATTGGATGCAGCACTATGATATCCGGTTTCAGCCTGGGATTTAGAACCCCTTCCTCGGCACTGGTAAAACTCAATGATGATGGGCAAGCCACCGTCATCAGCGGCTTGCAGGACTCAGGGCAGGGAAATGAGACCATGGCGGTGCAGATTGTGTCGGAGGAGCTGGGTATTCCCATGGAGGATGTTCGTATCCTTAACGCCGATACCGAACTGACCCCTCCGGACCCCGGTAATTATGCCATGTGCACCACATTCGTTTCGGGCAATGCGGTCCGATGCGCTGCGGCCGATGCCAAAGAGCAACTCAAAGCGGTTGTGGCACAGAAACTGGAGGCAAACATCCATGATCTGGTGCTAAAGGATCGAAAGATTTTCGTGAAGGGCTCTCCATCCATGGGAATGACGGTCAAGCAGGCGGTCAGGGAAAGTTTTCGTTCCCGGCAGCCTGTGATTGGGAGAGGTTCCTATCAGCCCGATCTTGACATGAATACGAGCTGGTCCGTGGGAAAAATTGAAGGCCAAAGAACCGGGGCATATACCTTTGGGGCCGTTGTTGTTGAAGTGGAAGTGGATCGAGAGACGGGCCAGGTGCGGTTGATTGAAGCTGCAGGTGCCCAGGACGTGGGCTATGCATTGAATCCATCGGCGGTTGAGGGACAAAATGAGGGCTCTATTGTACTTGGGCAGGGCATGGTGTTGACGGAGGATCTGGCCTGGGATGAGGGCCTGATGTTGAACCCCAATTTCCTGGACTACAGGATGCCCATCGCTAAGGATATGCCCCGCATCCGGAGTATCATCGTGGAGAGCATGGACCAGGACGGGCCCTATGGGGCCAAGGAGGCGACAGAGACCATCAACATCGCTGTCATTCCGGCCATCGCCAATGCCATATATGACGCGGTCGGGGTGAGGATCAAGGAGCTTCCCATTACGCCCCAGAAGATACTTGCCGCACTTAAGGGGCAAGAAAGAAAGGGGGTGGAAAGATGATACGGCTTCCCCCATTTGAAAGGCTCCGACCCAATACCTTCACAGAGGCCAGCCAAATGCTTGAGGCACATGAAGGCGAAGCCATGGTGCTGGGAGGCGGGACGGATATTCTCGCAAAAATGAAGAAAGGGATCACCCAGCCCCGTTACCTGGTGGACCTCTCCACCGTGAGCGGGGCGCGGTATGTGGATTACAAAGAGAAGGACGGGTTGAGAATTGGTTCCATGACCACACTGACAGAGCTGGAGACGTCCCGGGTCCTTCAAGAAAGATTTCCTTTATTGGCGAAAGCAGCCGGCCAGGTGGGCTCACGGCAGCTTCGCAACATGGGGACAATAGGAGGAAACCTCAGCCAGGATACTCGCTGCTGGTACTATCTCCAGTCTTCCTTCGGGCAGAAATGCACCCCCCCCTGTTTCAAGAGGAGCGGGGATGTCTGCCACGTGGTTAAGGGGGGTGACCGCTGCTATGCCCTCTTTATGGGAGACATGGCCCCCGCTCTCATAGCACTTGGGGCCACTGTAAAAATATGCGAATCACAGGGCGAGAAGGTCATTCCCCTTGAAACTTTGTATGCAGGAGATGGGAATAGGCCTCTTGGGCTGGAACCCCATCATATCCTTGCCGAGGTTGAGGTGCCCGTTCCCCCACCGAACAGTGCTGGGGCATACCTGAAATTGAGGCAAAGGAGTTCTGTGGATTTTCCCATAGTGGGGGTGGGGGCAATGATTCAACTGGAAGGCAAAAATTGTCTGGATGCCAGGATTGCATTAACAGGTGTTGGCCCGGCCCCTTTGTTGCTTCAGGAAGCTGGCGAGATTTTGAGGCAGCAGGAGATGAGCCCGGAGGCCATCTTGCAGGCCGCCCAGGCGGCCGCCAAAGAGGCCTCTCCTGTATCTCACATGGGCGTACCCGCCGGCTACAAAAGAGAGATGGTAAAAGTGCATGTCAAAAGGGCCTTGGAAAAATGCCTTGAAAAATTAAATTACGATCCCAAATAGGAAAGGAGGAATTCCTTGAGACAAACTATTGAATTGAAAATCAACGGGGAATTCCACGAAGTGGCAGTGGATTCCCAAAAGACCTTGCTGGAAGTCCTGCGGGAGGACCTGGATCTGACCGGAACCAAGGCCGGATGCGGTGCCGGGGAGTGTGGGTCCTGTACCGTTATTATGGATGGAAAGGCGGTGCTGTCCTGCCTTGTGCTTGCCGTAAATGCCGAGGGAAAAGAAATTCTGACCATTGAAGGCCTTGCCCGGGGAGATGAACTTCATCCGCTTCAAGAGTCCTTCATTGAAAAATGGGGGTTTCAGTGCGGTTTCTGTACACCTGGAATGCTTATGTCCGCCAAGGCCCTCCTGGATGAAAACCCCAATCCGACCGAGGAGGAAGTAAAGGAGGCCATCGCTTCAAATCTCTGCCGCTGCACGGGGTACACAAAACCGGTAGAGGCCATTCTGGATGCCGCTAAAAAACTTTCCGAATAAAGGGAATTTCTAGTATCCTCCATTCAAAAAACCGAGAGCCTACAAATGAAAAAACCCTTTGATACTACTTCCAAGCCAGCTGTCGCCAAAGGGGCGGGCCGCTATGTGGTCGGGGACGTACAACCCTTTGACCAGAAGAATGAAATGTTCAAGAGGCCCCTGTGGGATGAAAGTGTGGCTGATCTGGGCAGGAAATATTATGGTCTCTGGGAGCCTCAGGATGACCGGCCCGGTTATGGTTTTCTGGATCAGGCATTCAAGAACGCCACCTACTATATCGACTTTGCCTTTGCCCACGGCATGTTCGGCGGCAGGTGGGGGCTCTACGCCTGGGAGAGCAAGCCCTGGGGGGAAAATATACAGCCCAAGGGATTGAATCTGGATGTAGATGATTCCCATCAATTAACAAGGGCCATAAAGAAGGCGGCAACATTCTTTGGCGCCTCACTGGTTGGGATTTGCTCGCTGGACAGGAGATGGCTCTACTCTCACCATTACTACCCCAAGCTGGCGGGATTTTCTGAAACCGTAGAAGAGGTAGATATTCCCGAGGATTACAAGTATGCCATCGTCCTGGCCTATGAGGGCGATTACGAAACATTGAAATACTCCCCTGCCTACCCGGCAGGGGCGGCAGTGGGCATGGGGTACACGAAAATGGCTGTGACCGCCGCCACCATGGCCCAGTTCATTCGGCTCCTGGGCTACAAGGCCATTCCTGCGGCCAATGACACGGCATGCAGCGTCCCCATGGCCATTGATGCGGGAATGGGGGAGCTTTCTAGGGCGGGATGGCTCATCACTCCCCAGTGCGGGCCACGGGTGCGGCTGAACAAGATATTTACGGACCTGCCCCTCATTCCGGATGAACCCATTGAATTCGGTGTCTGGGATTTTTGCCATACCTGCGGTAAATGTGCCCTGCACTGCCCCGGACAGGCCATTCCATTCGGAGACCCAACCACGGATATCCAGGACTGTTCCAACAGGGAAGGCCTGTATCGATGGCCCTTGAATGCGGTCAAATGCTTCCACTTCTGGTCGGTCAACGGCACGGCCTGTGCCAACTGCATACGCGTCTGCCCTTTTAACAAGCCTGAGGGAATCCTACACAGTGCCGTGAAGTGGGGTATTCGCAATACACACATGTTCAACCGCCTCTTTCTCCGGGGTGATGATCTGATGGGGTACGGGAAGCAGAAGAAGGCGGGGCTATTCTGGGTGTAGTAATATACTCGAAGGAAAATCAGATGACGGATGCAAAGTCGCCAGAAGAGGTCTATGAAGAAAGAGAAAAAAGGGTAAATGACGCCATTCAATTGCGTGTCCCGGACAGGGTTCCCGTTATGTGCGCCTTCAGTTTTTTCCCGGCCCGGTACGCAGGCATCACCTATGAGGAGGCCATGTACGACTATGACAAGATGATGCAGGCCTGGACAGATACGACGGTGGAATTTGCTCCGGACATGTATGACAACCCTTACAGCATCCGCCACCTCGGTCCGGTCCTGGAAACCCTGGATTTCAAACAGCTCAAATGGCCGGGCCACGGCATCGGCCCCATGACCTCCTATCAGTTTGTGGAAGAGGAGTATATGCGGGCGGATGAGTATGATGCCTTCCTCTATGACCCCGCCGATTTTATGGTAAGGACCTACTGGCCGCGCATCTCCGAATCGTTGCGTCCACTCAAAAAACTTCCCCCCCTCTACAGTATCATTACCTACTACATGGGCTTCACCCAACTCAGGGCCTTTGACACACCGGAAATCGCCGATGCCTTGGATGCTCTGATCAAGGCGGCAAAGCAGATGCGAAGAGTCGTTTCCGGCACGGCACAGTATGCGCAGCAGATGCAGCGGCTGGGTTTTCCGCCTCAATTCGGGGCCCTCACACAGGCGCCCTTTGATACTCTGTCCGATTTTTTTCGAGGCACCCGCGGGGCCATGCTGGATATCTACAGAAACCCTGACAAGCTTTTGGAAGCCACAGAAAAACTGTTCCCCATCATGCTCGAATACGGCTTGAGTGCCAAAAGAAGAGGTATTCCCAGAGTGTTCATTCCCTTGCACAAGGGACTTGATGGATTCATGTCCGGGGCCCAGTTTGAGCGCTTTTATTGGCCGACCCTCAAAAAACTCATATGGGCCCTGACGGATGAAGGCCTGAATCCCGTTGTCCTGTGGGAAGGAGATTGTACCTCCAGGTTGGAAACGATCGCTGATGTCCCAAAGGGAAAGGTTGTGTACTGGCTGGAGAAGACGGACATCTTCAAGGCAAAAGAAATCCTGGGGGATACCGTTTGTCTGAGGGGCAATGTGCCCCTTCCCCTCTTGTGCACGGGGACGCCCGATGACGTGAAAGGCTATTGCAAGAAACTCATTGATGTGGTGGGCAAGGATGGCGGTTTCATCATGGACAGCGCCACGGTCATTGACGATGCAAAACCGGAAAACGTAAGGGCCATGATCGACTTTACAAAGGAATACGGGGTTTATTTATGAGGAATAAACACACCTGAAATCCTTAATAGGCATCGCCTCTTGGGAGGATAGCGTAACCATGGATGGTTTTTTTCTCCCTCTCAGGAGAAAAAAGAATTCTCCATTTTCCGACCCTCACTCTGTAATCGCCTTGGAGCTTGCCGGTGAGGGGGCGAACATTTTTCATAGAAAAAGGATCTTCGGCATTTCGCAAAGCAGTCAGTGCCCCCTTAATCCTCTTCCGATTCTGCTTACCAAGTCTTAGATAATACTTTTCGGCAGTGGGTTTTACTTCAATCTTCCAGCGCATCGAGGGTTTCCCCTTAACTCCTTTGGCGACTTCTGTTTTGCCCTGTTCTATAGTCTTGACCCAATCCGGTCTGGAAACAAGATCCATTGTCTCTCGATGTCGGTCAATATACTCATCGATAAGTTTGGAGAGAATTCCCTTCATTTCCCTTTTCTCGAGAGTCGCGATGACCTTGAGAACATCTCTTTTCTTTTCAGGAATTCGAACCGTTGCAGTTGACATTGTATCACCTCCTAAGCGTTGAATAGCATAGGCTACTGGGCTCTGGTGTCAATTTAGAAAATCTCATATATGCTTTTCCAGCATGTAAGATTCTTTTGAAGAAAAGATATGTTAGATCACAGGTTTTTCAGGTGGATGATATTTTCAGACTAGAAGAAGGTGTCACAGATTAAGTATTATCCAATTTTAGGACTCGATTGCAGCACTGTTATAATTTGTATTGGAACCTACTTCCCTTGCTTGACCCCGACCCGTTCATAAAAAACCTTGCATTGTCATAAAATTTCTTGTATCTGACAAGGCATGAATGGAATTCTTGCGAGCTGGTTGGGATTTACCGATGTCCGCGCATCCAAAGGCGCTGAAAAGGGTGGACTAGGGCCTATCGGCCAGGCGGTCAAGGCAAGGAAATTCGACGAAATCTGCCTCATCAGCGATTTGAGCCCGGAGGAGACTGATCTTTACATTGACTGGCTTGGCCCCTTTGCGGAGGCAAGGATCGTCCCCTATGCCGAGAAACTGACCGGCCCGACCCAGTTCGGGGAAATCTATGAAGCGGTCTCCAGGGTTATATCCGACATCCAGGCCCGTCACGGAAAAGACGCCTCCCTGACCTTCCACCTCAGCCCGGGCACGCCTGCCATGGCCGCCGTCTGGATCATCCTGGCCAAAACCCGCTTTCCTGCCGAACTCATCGAATCCTCTCTTCAAGAGGGCGTCAAAACAGCCTCCGTGCCCTTTGATATCTCAGCCGAATTCATCCCCGACCTCTTGCGGCGCCCGGACAGTAGGCTTGAACAACTTGCCGATGGAATGACTCCCTCGGCCCCGGAATTTGCCCATCTCGTTCACCGAAGCAGCATCATGAGGCGGGTCATCCTCAAGGCCCGCCATGTGGCGCCCCGTTCGGTCCCTGTCTTGATCGAGGGGGAGACCGGAACGGGCAAAGAACTCCTGGCCCACGCTATTCATCAGGCGAGCCCCAGGCGCGATAAGCCCTTTGTTGCGGTCAATTGCGGCGCCATTCCCGGCGAACTCATGGAATCCGAACTGTTTGGTTATGAAAAAGGGGCTTTAACCAAAGATAGGGTATTTTGAGGCTGCCAATGGCGGCACCCTTTTCTTGGATGAGATCGGCGAACTACCTGCTCCTGCCCAGGTAAAGCTTTTAAGAGCGCTACAGGAGAAGGAGATCAATCGACTCGGATCGACCCGGACAATCAAATTTGATGCAAGAATCATTGCCGCAACAAATCTGGATTTGATAGATGAAATAGCGGGAAATAGGTTCAGGGAAGACCTTTTCTATAGAATCGCCGTGGCGATTATCAAACTACCACCTTTAAGAGAGCGGGCCGGTGATGTCGGCTTGATAATTGACGCACTCATTAAGCAGATAAATACTGAGAGTGAAAATGAACCCGGATATAAACATAAAATAATTTCTGCCGGAGCTAAAAATCTTATGATCCAGTATGAATGGCCTGGTAATGTTCGGGAGCTCCAAAACACACTTATGCGAGCGGCTATATGGTCGACAGGTGCAACGATCAGTCTTGATGATATCAAAGAGGCCGTGATACCGATCTCCCTTTCCAGGGAAGACAGTCTTCTTAATCGGCCCGTTAAAGATGGGGTTAACTTGCCGGAACTTATGGATAAATTAGCGCAACATTATTTAAAGAAAGCCTTGGATGAATCAAACGGTAACAAAACAAAGGCTGCCCGGCTCGTGGGGCTGCCCAGCTATCAAACCTTTTCAAACTGGATGAAAAAACACAATCTGTCCTGATAGTTGGCATGGGTGTTGCTCAACACCTTGGCATGAGCGGAATAATTATGAAATCTGTCAATTTTGAATTCCTTCGGGATAAATGGCCGGAACTCGCGAGCTTTGGGGGTTTCGCTGAACAGTACGCCTGGCCTGACCCTGAAAGTGCTCTTGTAAAGCTCCGCTCCTATATTGAATCGATGATCCATAGGTTTTATGATGAAAATCATATCTCCAAACCAATTCCAGACTCGTTATTTGAAATCCTCAATGCGGATAATTTTAAGAAAGCCGTCCCTGACGTTATCCTTAATGCCTTACATAACATCCGTATAGCCGGCAACAAGGCCGCCCATGGCGAATTAAGCGCTCGATTCAATGTAATGGATCTGCTCAAAGATGCATTTCATCTTGGTTGCTGGTTTTTTATCATTAATGGCGGTAGGCAGGATAATTGGCCGTCTTATTCACAACCTGAAAAGTCCTCTTCAATTCAGGAAACAGCCGAAGTACCAAAAGAGCAAAAACAGGCAATACAGGAAAAGCTCGCGGCAAAAGAGATAGAGATGCAGGCTCTTGTTGATGAGCTTGAGAAGGCCAGGTCAAAAACTGTGGCCGCGCAAAAGGAGGTAGAAGAACTTGAAGCCCTTCTTCATGCTGGTAAAACCGCTGCAGATGTCCTGGGTTTTGATGAATCCGCTACCCGAAAAAGACTTATTGATGCCGAGCTTGCTTCTGCGGGATGGGATGTAGGGGCCAACGGTTCCAACACATCCGAGGTTACCCAGGAAGAACAGGTATTACACCAGCCCACCAATACCGGAGTGGGTTATGCGGATTACGTACTCTGGGACGATAATGGTTTGCCTTTGGCTGTTATCGAGGCGAAGAAAACAGCAAAGAAGGCAGAGATGGGACAGGAGCAGGCGAAACTCTACGCGGACGGTCTTGAGAAGGTGTATGGAGAGCGTCCGGTCATTTTTTATACTAACGGATATGATATTTTTATTTGGGATGATGTTCAAGGCTATCCTCCGAGACAGCTATTCGGCTTCTATTCCAAGGACAGCCTGCAATATCTCATGTTCCAGCGAAAAAACAAACTCACCCTGGCTCAATTTACTCCCAGGCTTGAAATCGTCGACCGGATGTACCAGATAGAGGCCATTACAAGAGTAAATGAAAAATATTCAGCCAAATGGCGTAAGGCATTGCTGGTTCAGGCCACAGGGACAGGGAAAACCCGTGTTGCAATAGCGCTTACAGAATTACTTTACAGAGCCCGGTGGATTATGCGAGTCCTGTTTTTATGTGACCGCAGGGAACTCAGAAAACAGGCAAAAAATGCCTTTAACGATTTCCTCAACGAACCCATGACTGTGGTTTCCGCCGGTACGGCCAAAGACAGGGATAAAAGGATCTACCTGGCCACCTATCCTGCGATGAAAAAGATATACCAGACATTTGATATAGGTTTCTTTGACCTCATTATTGCAGATGAATCACATCGGAGTATTTACAATCGTTACAGTGACATGTTCCGCTATTTCGACTGTCTTCAACTTGGGCTAACCGCCACTCCGGTCAACTTTATCTCTCGAAACACATTTCGGATGTTTGATTGTGAGGATAAAACCCCTACGGCCTATTATTCCCTTGATAAAGCGGTTGAAGAGAACCACCTTGTTCCCTTTGAAGTGTATGAACACACAACAAAATTTTTAAGGCAAGGGATAAAATACAAGGATCTGACAGAGGAGCAGATCAAACAACTGGAAGAAGACGGTGAAGATCCCGAACTTTTCAATTACGAGAACCATCATGTCGACAGGCAGATCTTCAACCGTGATACCAATCGGGCTATCCTTCGGAATCTAATGGAAAACGGAATCCCGGATGAGACAGGTCAGCATCCGGGCAAATCAATCATCTTTGCCCGCAATCACAATCACGCTGTTCTGCTCGCCGAGGTTTTTAACGAGCTTTACCCCCAATACGGAGGGAAATTTTGCAGGATCATAGACAATTACGATCCCAGGGCGGAACAATTGATCGATGATTTTAAAGCCGTTAAAGATAGTTACCCCATGATCGCCATTTCTGTTGACATGCTCGATACTGGGATTGATGTCCCGGAAATAGTCAACCTGGTGTTCGCAAAACCGATCAGATCCATAGTCAAATTCGAGCAAATGATCGGAAGGGGCACCCGGCTATGCCCGGATCTTTTCGGTCCCGGAAAGGACAAAACCCAGTTCAGGATCTTCGATCACTGGGGAAATTTTGAATTTTTTGAAAAGCAGTATAAAAAATCGGAACCGGGCATATCCAGGTCCCTAATGGAACAGGTCTTTGAAGCAAGGCTGAATCTGGCTCGAACATCCCTGGATCGAGGAGAGGTCAAGGCATTTAATATGGTTGTCACCCTAATCAGGCAGGATATTGAAAGACTTTCGGAAGAGACTATCAGTGTCCGTGAAAAATGGCGCGAAAAGCGGGCCCTTTCCAGACCCGAAATCCTTAATCAGTTTTCTCCAACCACGGAACAGACCCTTCGCCAACAGATAGCCCCCCTTATGAAATGGGAAAACATACATGGCCACACAGATGCGTACCGGTTTGATTTTCTGATGACAAGAATCCAGACCGAGTTTTTAAAAAAATCAGGAATTTATGCGGATCTTAAGGACAAGGTGTTGGATTGGATCAACCGGCTCCAAATGCACCTTAATCCGGTTCGCGAAAAAGTTGAAACCATAAGGCAGGTTAAAGAAAAGGCCTTCTGGGAAAAGGTAACAACGGAAGGGCTTGAAAATATTCGGACAGATCTCAGGGGCATCATGAAATACACAGAAAAGATGATCTATGAACCCGAACCCCCGAAACATATCGATATTCAGGACCCTGATATAGAATATAAGCGGATCCCCCAGTCCCTAAAATTTTCGGATATGCCGGGCTTCAGGAAAAAGGTACAGGATGTGCTCCTCAAGATTTTTGATGAAAACCCCACGCTCCAAAAAATCAAGGCAGGCAAACCGGTTTCAAACGCGGATATAAAGGCCTTGACCGCTCTTGTCCTTACTCAGAATCCAAGTATTGATCAGGATGTGTTAAAGGAGTTTTTCGAATCGGCAACAATCCTTGACCATGCTATCCGGAGTATCATCGGTATGGATGCGGACGCGGTAAATGTGCGCTTTGTTGACTTCATTACTGCCCATCCCGGCCTCACTTCCACTCAGATCAGTTTCCTGAATCTCTTGAAAAACCACATAAGCCGTTATGGTTCCATAGAAATCGAGCAGCTCTATGAACCGCCTTTCACGACACTGCACAGTGACGGGTTGGATGGAGTTTTCATTGATGAAGATATGGCAGAAGAGCTGATCAGGATTATTAATACCTTCCGCCCGCAGACCACTTTTTCAAAGGAAAGTCCCAATGGCATCCACTGATAAAGGGCATCCCGGATATCTTGATGAACCTGAATCCCGTCGCCTGGAGTTCAAGGAACGTCTTCCCAAAGGTGATCATCTTGCCCGCACAGCAATTGCCTTTGCAAACGGGGCAGGAGGAAAGATCATACTTGGTGTTAAGGATTCTCCCCGGGAGATCATTGGTATCCCTGAAGATCAACTCTTTTCTCTTGAAGAACGTGTTAACAGCAGCATCTTTGATCAATGCGCGCCTGCTATAGTCCCTGAAGTCTATCTCCAGTCTGCGAACGGTAAGACACTGCTTGTTGTGGAGATCTTTCCCGGGTCGAACAAACCATATTATCTGAACAGCAAAGGCAAACGTGAAGGGACATATGTCCGCGTCGGATCGACCAACCGTAAAGCCTCTTTGGAGATGATCTAAGAGCTGGAGAGGCAGAGGAGAAAAGTCTCCTTCGACTCTCTGCCGCTATATGATCTGTCAGCAAAAGATATCGATCTGAACCGGTTTGAAAAGGCATTCAAAGAAAAATCCGGAAAGCGCCTAAAAGGCGATCTTTTCAAAAACCTGGGGCTGTTTCATTCAGAGAGGAACAGGAGTTATCCGAAAAATGCCGCCCTCCTCCTCTCTGATTCACCCGCCCGGAAGCAATATCTCCCATACGCCAAAATAGAATGTGCCCGTTTCAAAGGCTCTGAAAAAAGGGTTTTTCTGGATCAGGCGACCATTGATGAACCGATTTTCGCTTCCATTGAACCTTGTTTGACATTCATAAAGAAAAATATCGCCCTTGGGGCAACTATCGGAGAGATATACCGCGAAGACCGTTGGGAGTATCCCCTGGAGGCAATCAGGGAGGCCCTGATCAATGCCGTCATTCACCGTGATTATTCTATCCTGGGAAGTGATATAAAGGTAGCCATCTATGATGATATGCTGGAGATCACCAGCCCCGGTCCCCTTCCCGACCTCCTCTCTTTCGAAGATCTGGGCACCGGCAGAAGTGAGATCCGCAACCGTGTCCTTGCGCCGATATTTAAGGATATGAAGCTTATTGAGGCCTGGGGAAGCGGTATACAGAAGATGAAGACGGAGTTGAAAGAGTATCCTGAAATTGAGCTGGTTTTACAGGAAGCGGGCCATGCTTTTCAGGTGCAATTCGTCAAAAAAGGAATGGCCGGGGCCGAGTCAGGGCAGAGTGAGGGCAGAGTGGAGCTAGAGTCAAGGCTAGAGTCAAGGCTAGAGTCAGGGCCAGAGTCAGAAGTGGCTTTTCGTATCCTGGCTGTCATGAAAACTAAGGCTCATTCCAGAAGTGAAATTGCAAGAGAGCTCGGGCATAAATCGATTTCAGGGGCTGTAAACAGGGCTATTGCCAGACTTTTAGAGCAAGGATTTATTGAATACACGATTCCGGAGAAGCCGAACAGTAGGCTGCAAAAATACCGGCTCACGGATAAAAAGAAAAAGGGATAATTAGCCGCAGACTTGCGCGGACGGACGCAGACATTTCCTCCGGCCGACATGGCCGGAAGAAAGTTCCATTCGCTTCGCGAAAAAAGAGGAGTTTTATAAATAAATGATTACCGGTGAATTACGAAATCAAGTAGATAAACTGTGGACAGAATTCTGGACCGGAGGGATCACCAACCCGCTCATGGTCATCGAACAAATCTCCTTTCTCATGTTCGCCCGCCTTCTGGACATACGAGAAACAAGGGAAGAGAAAAAGGCCAGGCGGACAAAAAAACCCTTCCAGCGGATATTTCCCAAAAACAAGCAGGACCGGAGATGGTCCCATTTCAAAAATGAGACCCCCGCGGATAAGGTACTTGAGATTGTTAGGGACAAAGTATTCCCACATTTTAAAGAGGTGGTTCTGAACGGCGGCGCACTGGGTGAATACATGAAGGATGCCCAGCTAATGATCCAGAAACCGAACCTCTTGGTCTCAGCTATAAACATGATAGATAAACTGCCCCTTACCGAAGGGGATACCAAAGGGGATCTCTACGAGTACCTGCTCAGCAAGCTCACAACAGCAGGAATCAACGGCCAGTTTCGCACACCCAGGCACATCATTCGAAAGATGGTGGAGATCATCGATCCCCGGCCGGAAGAAATCGTCGGGGACCCGGCCTGCGGAACGGCAGGATTCCTGATCTCGGCCATGGAATACCTCATGGAAAAATATACATCCCCAAAAGGAATTTTTAAAGATGATGAGGGCAACAAGCACTATACCGGAGACAAGCTGGTCCCCCACATGGAGCACATTCAGAAGAAAATGTTCAAGGGTTTTGATTTTGACGTGACCATGCTCCGTATCGCCTCTATGAACCTGCTCCTTCATGGAATTAACGCGCCTGATATTCATTACCAGGATACTTTGAGTAATGGCTTTTCAGATAAATACCCGGAATTTTCCAACGAACATTTTAACATCATCCTCGCCAATCCGCCTTTTAAGGGCAGCCTGGACTATGAGGATGTGCACGCATCCCTCTTAAGCAAGGTCAAGACCAAGAAGACCGAACTCCTCTTCGTGACCCTGATCCTGCGCATGCTCAAGATGGGGGGCCGCTCGGCCACCATCGTGCCCGACGGGGTCCTCTTCGGGTCCTCCAAGGCCCACCAGGCCCTGCGCAAGATGCTTATAGACGAAAACCAGCTCGAAGCCGTCATCTCCCTCCCCTCCGGCGTATTCAAGCCCTACGCCGGCGTCTCCACAGCCGTCATCGTTTTCACCAAGAGCGGCCGCACCGATCAAGTATTCTACTACGACGTCCAGGCGGACGGCTATTCCCTGGACGACAAGCGCGAAAAGATCGAAGAAAACGATCTCCCAGACCTGATCAAGCGATGGAAGGCCAGAG
>JAFDIX010000564.1 GCA_019307805.1 Deltaproteobacteria bacterium
TATCATTCCCCTGCTCAATCCCAGGCCGGAGTAACAAGAATCCATGATATAAAGGATATGTTTGGCCGCGATACGACTGGAAAGACCCCTGATCTGATCCATGGAAATGGCTGTAGATGTATAATCGTCCACGCCGGCATCAACAGGGATGATGTAACCTTGCGTACCCCCTTCGGGTGGGTCGTGAGTCTGCCCATGCCCTGCGAAATAAAAGACCACCCGGTCGTCACGTTGAACTTTTTTGGGCAGGTAGTCATACAGGGTTGTCAGGATTCTTCTCTGAGTTGCCTCACGGCCCAGGATGAGCGTTATGTCGTCAAAGCCTTCCTGCTCAAAACGAGACTTGATCGCCTCAGCGTCTGCGATCCCAAACTCGAGCGCAGGCCATTTTTCATACACATTTATGCCCACGACCACGGCAAATGACTTACGATAAAATCGCTCAGCAGTCCCGGGTCGTCCGGAATCGATGGGCCCCATGGCAGCGACTTTCTGTTTGACCAGTTCCGCCTCCAGGGCCTTGGCCTTGGATAATTCATTGATAAGTTTTTCTTTTTTGGCTTTGATCGCCTCCAAAGCCTCCTGCCTAGCCCGCTCGTCTTCTTCGGCTTTCTTTCTGGCCAGCTCAGCCAACTCAGCCCTTTTCCTTGCCTGCTCGACTTCAAGTTTCTCCTCTCTAATCCTTTCCGCCTCCAGGGCCTCTAGCCGAGCTTTCTCTGCGTTGGCCGCCTGCTGTCTGGCCCGTTCTTCTTCCAACTTCTTTTGACGGGCCATCTGTTTTTCGAACTCTCTGAGGCGGACTCGCTCAGCCTCCTCGGCTTTCTTCCTGGCACGTTCATTTTCAAGTTCTCTTTGCCTCGCTATTTTGCCCTCTATATCTTTCTGTTTGGCCAGTTCGGCCTGAATACTTTTCTGTCGCTCTTTTTGGGCCGCTAATCTCCTCTTTCTTTCCAACTCCGCTTTTTTTTCTTTTTCACTCAGAGTTGCCACGACTTTCGGTGCAGCATCCCTTTCCACCGTAACTGATAATACAGAACGGTTTCCAACCCTATCCGTTGCCTCAATCTCTATCCTATTTATGCCGACATTTAGGGGGATATCTATGAGGAAACGGCCGTCTTTTTCAAGAAGCACCTCATGGTTGTTTATCTTTACCCAAGCCACCCCACTTATATCCGTGACGAACCCACGGACAGTCATGATTTCATTATTATACGGGAGCTTGGTCCCGTGAGGGGCTGGTGGCTCATACAGTTTTAAAAGAGGGCCGCCCCTATCGGATGCACCCCCCATCTTCTCCTTCAAAGAGATGGCCTTGGAATAATCTTCCCTGATACTCAGGGATTTGTTGAGATAACGGCTTGCCTCATCCAGGTCTCCCTCCTTATAGAGCAGGCTTCCAAGCAAATAATACAATTTGTAGTTGGTGGACCCCAATTCAGCAGCCCTGGTGAAATACTCGATGGCCTTATCGATCTCCCCCTTCTTCCGGTGATAATTCCCGATGAGTTCGTAAGGACGAATATACCCGGGACAGAGTTCTATGGCCTTCACGAGAAAGGGATATGCCCGCTCCTGCTTTCGCCAACGTGCGTCGGCAAATTCTGTCTTGGCCCTGTCGCAATCCGAAGTAGCCCATGCCTGAGGCAGGGTGAAAAACAGGGTGGCCATGATAGGCATACATGCTTTAAGACAGAGGCAGAGGGTTTCTTTGAAGTGCATGCCTCCTCCTTTGCTAGATATCCTCTTCAATGATTCCCTGGACTGCATTGATTCTGAAGTTGTCAAACCTTGCAGTGAAGGGTCTAATCGCTTTGATGCGTGTCGCTTGGGACCGGAAATTCGTGGCAAAAAAACCGGCCATTACCTCTTCATCCGTAAATGATTCAGTAACCATCTCTTTCCATTCCACCCTGCCCTCCTTTTTATAGAAGGTGGTGCATTTTTTTCCTTTTCTGGTAACCCTGAAGGTACCGTGGAAATTCTCGGTGTTGTGTCTTGCCCTTGAACGCCATTTTCCTCCTTTCAGAGTGGCCGTCTGAATAATTCCGTCCTGTTCCCAGCGAGCACTTGTTTTTACAGCCCTGATCTGAAAAATTTTAATGTCTTTAAAATCTTTGCCCTTTTTGAGAATAAAAAAGCCGGTTATTTGATCCATCTCCGAGATATCCTCCAGGAAATCCACCTGGCAATCCACCTGGATGTCAAAATCCCCTTTAAGAAGAAATTTGGACCCCACAAATATTTTGCTGAAGGCCCCGGTCTTTGTCTGCATTTTCAATTGACCGTCCTCAATGCTGATCTCAGCAGTCTTCAAATTGGCCTTTTGTTTTTCCAGGGGGACCCAGGCAGCCTTGTCCCACAGATCCTCCCGAAAGGAATCGAATGAATCATTGTAGTCTGCCAATTCATCCGGCGGCAGACTGTTTTCAACCTTGAAATCCCCAGACCATGCAATGGGTTTTGCAGTGGCGCAGAAAAAAATAACCAAAAGAGGGATAAGAAAAAAGAAGGGAATAGGCTTTACTCTGTACATCGTGACTTCTCCTGTTTACAAAAAGTGGCAGAAAAAAAGCATAACGGAAAATCAAAGGGCACTCATCGAAACAGGGTTTACAAAGCGCATCTAAAGGGCAGGAAAATCTGTCGCTTATGAAAGGCCAGAAATTTTCGTAAGTCAAGAATAATTGGAATAAAAAAAGGCAGGGCCATGGGCCTGCCTTTTTTTCCTGATTACGAGTGATGCGAATGGTAAGCGTTTGGGTGGGTTATGCAAATAACACGAAATAGCCTGGTGTTTATTCCTTGATCATGGCCACGGCAAAGGTTCTTTTTTTCCTGTCCTTATTCGCTTTGGTTTCCCGGTTTTTCCATTTATCCCAGAGTTCAAGCCCGATACCGCTCAAAAACAACCCGAATACGCCACCAAGGTAGTAGGTAAACCAGGTGACCTCCTGTGAGAAGCGGGTGCTTGTTTCAATTCCCAGCCAGGTTGTGATGATAATGAATATTAAGGCAAACATTTTTTCCCTCCTTTTTGCTACCTTCCAGCCAATTATAGTAGCAAGAACCGTTCCATTCGTTTTGAATAAAAATATATTATACATATCAATGTGTTATGAATTTCTACCTGACGTAACTG
>JAFDIX010000565.1 GCA_019307805.1 Deltaproteobacteria bacterium
AACCCTTCTTGAGGAGCTCAAAAAGGCGAATGAGAGCCATGAAGACCCGGTTGATTGTCTTCGAGAAATGATTTTCAGACAGGTCTGCCTCATCAAAGAAAAAAGAAAAGAAATAAAGATTTATATGGAAGAGCAATACCAGTTGCCCACGGCCCTGAGGAAACAATCTCTCGAACAGCATCGCCAAATTTATGATCTCTACGGTCAAAAAATCCTGCAACTCGAGAAAAAGGGTGTGCTCAGAGAGATGAATGAGACCGTCATGGCTTTCTCCGTCTTTGCGATGATGAACTGGGCCTATCGATGGTTCAAAGAAAAGGGAGACCTTACCATCGAGGATGTCGCAGAAGACATTATTCAAATATTTTTTTCAGGTATTTTTAAGGACGGTGTTCTGGAGAAAGCAAGGGACTGAAAAAAGGATGGGGCTATGGATAAGATAAAAACTTTGAGAGAGAGAAAGAAAAAGATTCGGGAAAGTGCCGGACCTGACCGGATGAAGAAGGTCTTTCACGATAAGGGCATGCTCACACCGCGGGAACGCATTGAAAGGCTTTTGGATCCCGGCAGTTTCTTTGAGCTGGACATCCTGGCGACGCATCACTACCGGGAGTTCGGCATGGACAAAAAGGACATTCCGGCCGACGGTGTCATCACCGGATTCGGGGAAATCAACGGGAGAAAGGTGTGTGTTTATGTGCAGGATTTCACTGCGCTGGGCGGCACCTACGGGGAAATGCACGGGAAAAAAATATGCGCCCTCATGGACACTGCGGCCGAGGCCGGTGTACCTGTTATCGGGATATGCCATTCCGGAGGCCTGAGGCTTCACGAAACACTTGGACCCATGGAAATGTTCGGTCAGCTTTTTAGGAGAAATACCCTTTATTCCGGCGTGGTCCCCCAGATATCCATTATCCTGGGAGTGGTGGCGGGGGGACAGGCCTACTCTCCCGGTCTCACGGATTTTATCCTCATGACCAGAAGCAGTGCCATTTACATCGCAGGCCCAGCCTTTGTAAAGGCCCAAACAGGTCGCGATATCAGCGACGATGAGTTGGGCGGCGCCGTCATGCATTCCAGAGTGAGCGGATTGGTGGACATCCTGAGGGATACGGAAGAGGAAATACTCGATGCGGCACGTCAGTTGGTCGACTACCTTCCCCTGAATTGCCACGAGAAACCCCCTGCGTTTCCCAATGACGATGATCCCATGCGGAAAATCCCCGAACTGGATAATGTTGTGCCTCCTGAATCTCCAAAACCCTATGATATGCACAGGATTCTTGAACCTATTTTCGATGGTCAGGAATTCTTTGAGACGAAGCCGGACTTTGCCAAAAACATGATTACCGGCTACGGCAGGCTGGATGGCAGGGTGGTGGGCGTGGTGGCAAATCAGCCCAATCATCTGGGAGGGGTCATCGATATCAAGGCCGCTGAGAAGGCAGCCCGTTTTATTCGCTTCTGTGATGCCTTTAACATCCCCTTCATCATGTTTCAGGACTCACCGGCGTACCTGATAGGGAAGGAAATGGAAGAAGGGGGCATGATCTACAGGGGGGCAAAACTGCTCCATGCATTTTCCGAGGCAACAGTGCCGAAGATTACCATCATTATCAGGAAGGCCTATGCCGGCGCCTATATCGCCATGGGGAGCCAGTACCTGGGGGCCGATTTTGTCTTTGCCTGGCCCGGGGCGGAGATCTCAAGCGTAGATGCCAAAACAGCCGCCAGCATCATCTTTCGAAAGGAAATCGCAGGCGGAATGGAAAAGGAAAAAATCGAGGCCCTTTATAAAGATTATTATGACAATTACGTGGATGCCTACCGTGCGGCGTCCCTGAGGCATATCAACGATATCATCGAACCTAACGAGACCAGGGTAGCCCTGATCAAGTCCTTTTCATTGATCAAAGAGAAGCGTGCGGTGCGTCCGGAAAAGAAGCATGGGAATATTCCTTTATAAGCTTTTCTCTGTGGTCTCTGTGGTAAAAACTTTGTTTTGTACAGAAATGAAAGAGAGCGAAACCGTCTGGGAGGATAATGCAATATGGATTTCGAGTTGAGTGAAGAGATCAGGGCGATTCAGGACATGGCCCGCAAGTTCGTACAAAAGGAGATTCTTCCCCGCATGGCAGGGGATGATGAATCCCACACCTTTCAGGAAGATCTGGTGAAAAAAATGGGGGGACTGGGTTTTTTTGGATGTCCCATCCCCGAGGAATATGGGGGCTCTGACCTGGGCTTTCTGGCCCATGCCGTTGTCACCGAAGAGATTGCAAAGACAGGGGGCGCCTTGAGGGCGCCCTTTAACATGCAGACAATGGGGTCGGCGAGAGAGATTTATCAGTATGGCACCCAGGAACAGAAAGAGAAATATATCGCCAAACTCGTAAGCGCTGAAACTCTGGGGTGTATTTGTATTACCGAATCTGATGCCGGGACAGATGTGGCGGCCATGAAAACCAAGGCCGTGAAAAAAGGAGGCACCTATATTCTCAACGGCTCGAAAACCTGGATTACCTATGCCCAGGTGGCTGATGTGGGCCTCCTTTACGCCTATACGGATCCTGACAAGAGGCACAAAGGCATTTCAGCCTTTATCGTAGATATGCACTCCGATGGGATTGAAATCGGGCCTACCGCCGGCAAGATGGGTTGGCACGCTTGCCCCACCGGAGAAATTTTCCTGGATGATGTGGAAGTCCCTGCGGAGAACCTTCTGGGCGGTGAAGAGGGGCGGGGATTTGCCTATGCCATGGGGGGACTGGATAATACCCGGCTGACGGCCGCAGCCGGAGCCCTGGGAATGGGCCAGGCACTCATTGATGAGTCCATCAAGTATGCCAAAGAGCGTGAACAGTTTGGTAAACCCATAGGGAGATTCCAGATGGTGCAGGAGGAACTGGCCCGTATGATCGTGGAGAACGAGGCCGCCCGCCTCATGGTGTACCGCTGTGCAGGGCAAAAGGACAGGGGAAATCTCCACAATACCCTGGAGACATGCATGGCAAAGTACTATTCCTGTGATGTGGTCTCCCGGGTGGCGGATGGCGCCTTGAGAATACTCGGGGCCTATGGGTATTCTTCCGAGTATCCGGTTGAAAGACTTCTGAGGGATGCAAAGGTGAATCAA
>JAFDIX010000566.1 GCA_019307805.1 Deltaproteobacteria bacterium
CAGGGTCTGAGAAAGGTAAAACTTTATTTTTACTCTCCCGTTGCTGCGCTTCTCGATTTCCTTGGCCCAGGGCAGAAAGGCGGCATGATAGGGGGCGGCCTTGGGCGGAACATGACTAGCAAAGCTCAACTCAATGGGCTTTTTCGAGCTTGCCAAGGCCTGGTGGGCCGATACGGCAAAAAAAGCGACAAGAGTAATAATGATAACCAGACTCCAAGTCAATGAAAACAATTTCCTCTTTTCCATTCTCTCCTCCTTCAGAAAATAATGTAATGACAAAAAACCCAATCATAGACAATACAACCCAAAGATATTAGTCAAATCGATTCTATTGTCAAGGCCATTGATTTGACCAATAGATTTCAGTTTCCAGTTTTTACCTTTTCTCCGACGTCTTCTTTCAGGGCACTCTTGTCTATCTTTTCCGCCTTGGTGTAGGGCATGGTCTCTATGAATTCGATCCTTTCAGGAAGCTGAATTACGGATGCCTTTTTCTTTCTAAGGAAATCTATGATCGCATCAAAGGTGAGTTCAGCCCCCTGCTGAGGCTGGATGTAGGCACAGACCCTCTCTCCCATCTCCGGGTCCGGCATGGGCACCACGGCAACGTTTACCACATCCGGATGATCCGTGATCAACTTCTCGATTTCCGTCGCACTGATGCTCTCCCCGCCCCGGTTGATCATCTCCTTTACCCTGCCGGTGAGGGTAATATAGCCCTGTTCATCGATCTTGGCCACATCTCCGGTTCTGAAAAAACCATCTTCGTCAAAGACCTTTCCATTCTCCTCCGGACTTTTGTAGTAACCGGTAAACACCCCCGGACCCTTGATGAGCAGTTCCCCCGAGGTATTGGGAGGCAGTGCATTTCCATCAGGGTCCACCGCTTTGTAGGCATCATAGGGGCAGGTCGGTTTTCCGACCGTGTAAAAGGCCGTTTCAATGGGATCATGGGTCCTGGTGATGCTGGTCTGGCCTTCGGTGCCGCCGTAAGCATTATAATAGGTACCACCGATCTTGTTCTTGAATTTCTTAATCAAGTCTGGAAGACTCGCACCTCCCCCGCAATGCATTTTCTTCAGCGACCGCAAATCATAGTCGTCAAGCTTATCGTAATGGAGCAGCCGGCTGGCCAGGGTGGGGACCCACACAATGGCAGTCACTTTCTCCTGCTCAATGGTCCTGCAAACATCCCCCATGTCTATGGAATCCAGGATAATCAGCTTTGCAAAGGTGAACACCCCACCGAGAAAACCCTTTGTAAAGGTGAGATCATGGCCCATGGGGCCGGCCAGCAGGCACACGTCATCATTCCCGTAATCCCATGCCCTGGTGGCGTACTCGCTGCTGCATATGTGGCTGTTGTGGGTCCTTGGAACCACCTTGGGCAATCCGGTGGTCCCGCCGGTTGGCCCCATGTGGGCCGCCTGCATGGGGTCCGGACGTCTCTCTGCCAGCCGGTCCATGTTTTCCTGTGTCAGGCCGGCTTCATCAATGAGCGTTTCCAAATTTGCATAGCCCTGGTGCTTTTCTCCCCTGGTCAGGACCACATGCTGAAGCTGGGGATTCTCTTTGAGTACGTCATTGATGACGGGCACATAATCCGTCTTTTTGAATTTTTCCGGAACCACCCATGCGGTAGCACCAGTCAGTTTGGCAAGATGATTGACCTCGTACTGTCTGTATCGATCGATGAGCAACACCACGACAGCACCGATTTTCTGGAGGGCAAAATAGGTATAGACGAACTCGTTCCAGTTGGGGAGCTGCAGCAATACCCGGTCCATGGGCTGGATGCCCATGTCCATGAGACCGATGGCCAGCCTGTCGGCCTTTTCCCGGGTCTGGGAAAAGCTAAGTCGGCTGGTACTGTCCACAAAGGCCTCCTTGTCGGGATAGACATCAGCGGCCTTGTCTAGAAGGTCTCCCAGGGTCAGCCCCGGCCACCACCGAAGCCGGTTATACCTTTCGGCATCCTTTTCATCATATGGGACGAACCCTTCAAGAAAATCTACCATGGCCCCTCCTTTCATTTGTGCCGGTCTTAATTTAGCGTTTAGGGTTGATGGTTTCGTAATTAGTCTGGAATCCCTTTAAAGCGTCATTCCGGCGCCCGTCCTCCGCAGTAGCTCTGCTACGGAGGATGGAAAGGCCGGAATCCCGTGATTAGCGAAGCGAAGATCCCGTTTCTGCGGGGCCACGGGGAAATTCACTCTTCATTCCAGTTACAGACACAGCCGATCTTATCCTCATTTTCATAAATGGCACTCCAGACCCTGCACTGCCCCGACTTCTCATCGATGACGAGGTCCGCCACATAGGTCGTTTCAAAGTTGAGCTTTTCAATCAACTGATCCAGGACCATATTGGCGAGGGGACAGATGTAGGGCTTGATTCCACCCTCCCGGAGTTTGATCTCCTTGGGCAGGTGGCAGCAGCCCTTCATGGTGAGCTCCAGCTTTATGTCCTCGCCACTGATGGCATAATTCATCTCCTCTACAAATCCGGCATCCTTGATTTCCTTGACGCAGTTCTGAATCACCTCATCCGGTGTATTGCCTTGGATATCCTTTGATTGTATAAAGTCCACGCCGACCATTTCCACCTTCCAGGCGGCGCATCCGGACAGTTCATGGAACAGAAGCTCCTCCAGCCTCACGAGTACGTCATTGCAATATTCCATCTCATTCATATTTCGGCCTCTCCTTCCTGCCAAACTCCTCCCAGTACACCAGATCTTCCAGTGGCAGCTTTGGTCTGGGATGTTTTCGCTGCTCCTTGGGCCAGCCAAAGGCCACATAGGCGATGACCTTGTACTCTCCCATACCCGTGGGAATCTTCAGGATCTCCTTGAATTTTTTTGCATCCCTGGTGCTCGCCACAGGGCCGTGTACCCAGCAGGCCCCAAGGCCGAGGGAGTGTGCCTCCAGGAGCATGTTCTCAATGGCAGCCGACAGGTCATAGGGCACGTCCACGGAACCCTCCATAAGGGTGCCGATGACGGCGATGATCACCGGGGCATACCGGGCAAACTCGGACACCTCCCCGGAATACATGAATCGCAGGACCTCTGCCTTTTTCACAGGGTCCTTGATCTTTTCAAACCGCTCCTGCATCTCGCCCAGGCAATACCAGGC
>JAFDIX010000084.1 GCA_019307805.1 Deltaproteobacteria bacterium
AAGTCTTCTCAATACCTCCCCCATGGATCCACCTCCTGTTTTTCTAAGCCTGTTTATGCCACTAAAAAAGCCGGTTTGGAGAGAATCGGTCATTCCTTGCTACGACTTAAAAGGCCTTTCAACCATGTGCCCAGCCACAATAATGCATATATGCCCAGAACCGAAGGGATGTAATAGATCACAAAAAGAAACACTCCGCCGCCCGTCGGCATCTGCTCCTGGTCTGAGAAAAGACAAATTATGACAGCAGGTATTATTGCGAGCAGGAGAGAGTAATTGTTGTTTCTCCATTTTATGTGGGCACTGTTTAATTGTTTCTCAAATTTCTTGCCAAGTCTTATGGTGTCATTGACGCTCAGGATCTTTTTCATGAGATCAGACCATCCCGCGACCGTTGGCAGGATCAGGATGGAACCTGTCTTTGAGGCAATCTTAATATAGTTGCCCCCCTGCACCACCTTCATGGCTGTCAGATTTTCCAATTTTGTTTCAAACTGCCCCCACGCCCTGCGGAAGATGATTTGAGTGTCCGCCACCACTATTTCACGGGCATGTCTCAAAAATGGAACCCAGAGCACCAGAAAGAGAGCTACGCCCGTCAGTAGAATGCTTGCTAAAAGGGCACTTACACTGTCCATAAATGTCTCCATAAATAGACTCACTAAAGGCCAGAAAAAGGTAAAAGACAGCACTGTTATCGCAAGGCGGGCCAGAAAGTCTACGAAGAATGATCCTCTAGACACCGGAAAGCGTTCGCAAGAGTCGTCGGGCATACCCATGTTTTTCTCCCGGGCTACACTAATAATTTCTACTATGAGGGCTGCTGCCTAACTTGAAAGGTCCTGCACACCCCCTGTTACACTGGAGAGCCAGTTTTTAATCTCTACAAATATGTTTTCGGGCGGTATTTCGTAAAGGCACTTGGCGATGCCGTCGTTGTCATCACAGCCTGCCAGACCGCAGGGCACGCAGGGCATGTCCGCCTGGAACAGGGTGATGTTTCCATAGGTCTGAAGGGGTTTACTTTCATGGGCATGGGATTGCAGGGCATTGGACCAGGGGGCCCACTGATAGGGTTTTGTCGGTCCAAAAACGGCAAATACCCTCTTGCCCAGTGCCGCTGCCATGTGCATATTCACCGTGTCCATCCCCACATACCCCATGGACAGGTCTGTCAGGACGGCAAACTCCTCGAAGGTCGTTTTCCCGATGAAATTGTGACAATGGGACAGGGCGGGTAGCTCCCCGGAGACCTGCAGATCCAGCGGGCCCTTGCCCCCGGTAATGATAATCGGGACACCAAGGCTGTTCATGTCCTGAAGGAGTTTATCCCGCAATTCCCGAGGATAGATTTTAAACCCAAACCGGGCCACGGGATGGAATATGATAAAATCATCAATACCCTCTTCCTTGAGGAGCCCCCTAACCCGGGCCCTGGCCTGCTCTGAATACCGAAGAGTGACCTCCGCCCTGCCCCCCGGTATCTTCAGTATCTCCAAAGGTGCCAGATTGTTGAAAAGGATATGCCGATCCTGCCTGAAAACGTGGACATGGGTCAGAAGGACCCTTCGCCACCAGAGCCTGTTCCAGGTTTCTTCAGATTCCCCGATCGATGTTCTGCCGGCCAGGAATGCGTACACATTGCTTCTGTCATTGGCAGTGAGGGATATGGCCAGATCGTATTTCCTGAAAATAGAACAAATAAATGCAAACTCTCTATGAAGAAATGCCCCGAATCCCTGCTCTCGCCATTTGTAGGAGTAGGTGCGTATGGCGTGAACATGCTTCAGCAGCTTTGCAATCTCCAGGGTATCCTGATTCACCAACAGGTCAATCTCTGCCCGGGGGAAATTTTCATGCAACCCATTGATCAAGGGGGATGTCAGAAGAACATCGCCATTGGATCTACGGATGATTATGAGAACGCGTTCAACCATGGAAACCCCTCCAGGGTCTTACTCCTTTCGTAGGAGGAATTCAAAATCAAGTCCGATGGTAAAGAAGGCGGGCAGCCTGTCCAGCACCTGGGACAACTGCCGCTGGTAGAAATAGAGCGGCCAGCTGCGAACGGGGTTGTAACGTTTTTCCATTTCCCGGGAGACCTGCTCAAAGAGCCTCTGAAAATGGTCTTCTTTGCCATGGGGGAGTTCCGGCCTGTCCGGACGTACAATGTCCTGTCTCTTGATCGTCTTGAGGGTTTTCCTTTTCCGGGGCAATATCCCCAAAGCCCGAAGCCCCCTGCGAATACTTATATTCCGCATGGACACACATTCAAATCCAGTCTCAGAGAACAGGCCCAACAGATGATCTTTGGTGAAAAAGGAGAGGTGTCCCTGCTCCATGAGCGGCAGCTCATCCCTCCCCGCATCCCTGCTCGCCCGGCCCAGGTCTTGAAGCGGTCTGAGGTTTGCCTCGCCGTTGGGCGTTATCAGCCACAAATAGCCCCCCTGCCTCAGGATCCGGCTTGATTCCAGAAGGTGTTCCCGGGGATGGGTGACATGCTCCAGAAGATCCTTCTGAATAATGAAATCAAAATGTTCACTGGGATAGTGTGCCTCCTGCAGGGTACCGCAGGCCACGTCCAGGCCGTACATCTTCCGGGCAAAATAGGCTGCAAAGGGTGACACATCAAGACCCTGAACATAGAGGGAGGTATAGCGTTTCAGGGCATGCAACAGGAAGCCCAGTGCACAACCGATTTCCAGGAGCCTTCCCTGGGGCGGTATCAGCCGCCGGATCCGTTTCGCAAGAAAGTAGGCGACCCGTTCATAGCGCTGGGCTTGCCGGTCATAATCGCAGTAACCAATGTCTTCCGCGGAATCAAAGTATTCATCCGGATAGATAAGGGCGAGTTCTTCCCGCGTCAACCGTGGCCGGATTTGACGAAAGCCGCAGGATTCGCACTGGTGCACCCAGACGGTCAGCACCCCCAGCAGGCTTACTTCCAGGAGAGGAGACATGCTGTCGGCGGCTTTACAGATATCGCATGCATCGGCCATCAAACGTCATGGGCCTCGACCCCGAGGCTATAGCACCCCTTGAACTTGCCCTCCTTGATCGCACTAATGTGCCTCACGACCCCATTGGACTTGATTTGGGCACCCGCGCCGAAAAAGGACAGGTCCTTTAGTTCATCTCCCTCTTTGATGATGTTGAGAAGATCAAAATCGTCTGGTGTCACCAGGATCGCCAGTCCTTCCCGGGAGCTGTCCATAAGGTTGAGTTTCCACACTTCATATCGGTTAGGGCCCCTGTCAACTCTGAATTCAACCAGGGTGAACTCAGGCCGTTCAAAAGTAAATCTCTCGTTGTCTCGGTCTATTGCCATTTTCGACTCCCGGGAAAATGCCCTACTTACTATTCTTTTTTAAAAGCATGACAGCTTCTTTAATGACCTGACCATTGATCTCAAAAATGGTAGTGCTTTTCTCCAGCATTGCCCTGTGCAGGGCCTTCTCCTTACTGAAAGCCTTTCTCTCCACCAGGGTCTCCGCCAGGATGCAGATCTCCCTTACAGATTGGATGGATATACCTACAGACTTCAAGTATTTGGCTATCTGGTCAGTGCAGACCCTGGGGCACACCAGATCGACGGCATGCTTTATGACCCGTATATCCAGCGGCTTTGAGGGGTAGCGCTCTTCCCAGAGCAGTTCGATCTGTCTTGCCAGGGCTTCGCATCGGTTGGATTCTTCTTGATATTCCTCTTTATAGATCCTTGCCTCAGTGCAAATCCGGCTGACATCGCCCGGGGAAAACCCGATTGATTTCAGATAACCCCTCACCTTGCTGTTGCAGACGTCGTTTTTCGCTTCCCCGGAAGCGGGATAATTCAAACCACAGAACAGTACCACGAAGATGAGAAGCAGGCCCGGTGCACACAGGCATCTCTCTTTATTTCCCAATCCCATGGATGACAAAATATGTTACCCCGGGTGGCCTGTCAATAAAAGAAAGCACGGAAGGTCTCCTCTCGTCTTGATCATTGATAAGGGCAGGATATTTGTTGCTTGAATGCCGATCGATTCTTGCGTATGCTTCTCTATTATAATAACAATGTGCCAAGGGCACACACATCAACGATAGTTCACTTTAGATCACTTCACACTTTAGACACGTCATATTGTCGCCTTTGCATGGATAACCTGTTCATTTTGTCCAAATCCTGAAGATAAATTTTGTTTAACAACAAAACAAAGAAGGGAGGAAGTAGAAATGAGAAAGGACGTCGAGTTTAAGAGTGATGGTGTAACCTGCCGTGGTTGGCTCTACACACCCGATCAGGGCAAAGGACCCTTTCCAGTGGTCGTCATGGCCGGTGGCTGGTGTTATGTCAAGGAAATCGTGATGCCCCACTACGCCGACTTTTTCGTCAAGGCCGGCCTGGCCGCACTCCTGTTTGATTATCGTTGTTTTGGCGAAAGTGATGGGGAACCCCGCCAACATCTTAATCCCCATGATCAGATCGAAGATTATAAAAATGCCATAAGCTTCGCAGAAACGCTCCCTGAAGTAGATTCAAACCGCATCGGCATATGGGGCATCTCCTACAGCGGCGGTCATGTATTAATTGCGGGTGCCACGGATCCGAGGGTCAAGTGTATCGTGTCCACCATTCCGGTGGTGAATGGTTTTGAAACCCAGAAGCAAGTCCATGGTTCGGTGAATTTCCGAAAGCTCATGGAAACCATTATGGAGGACAGGAGGAACAGGTTCCAGGACGAAACCAAGCGTGGGTATATTGACATGGCTGCCCCTGATCCAAACAAAACCCTTAGCACATGGCCCTTCAAGGAGACTTACGATGCCTTCATGGATATCAAGGAAAAAGAGGCCCCAAACCATGAACATCGCAGCACCATCGAATCTAACGAACTGTTGCTTTCCTATAGCGTCTTTCCCTTTCTGCGCAGAATCCTCAATATCCCCACGCTGATGCTGGTCGCCGAAGGAGACGACATCACGACCTGGGATCTTGAAATCCAGGCATTCAATGAAATAGCCACGGCTCAAAAAAAGCTCTTCATCATTCAAGGCACAACACACATGAAACTCTACTCAAATCTATCGAAACTTGAAATAGGCGCCAGAGAGGCCACAAGCTGGCAGGTTGAGCACCTGATCAAAGCCTATGTTTGTTAACTTCACCCAACGCTATTTTCTCCGCCGTGCCCTGAAGCTCTACGGAAACAAGATTGGTGTCGTTGACGGTCCTTTGAGATTAACCTATCGGGAATTTGATGAGCGGGTGAACCGGCTTTCCAATGCCCTGCTGGACAGGGCGGTCAAACCAGGGGATCGCATTGCCATCATTGAATCCA
Source organism: Deltaproteobacteria bacterium (assembly GCA_019307805.1). Taxonomy (GTDB): domain Bacteria; phylum Desulfobacterota; class DSM-4660; order Desulfatiglandales; family HGW-15; genus JAFDIX01. The sequence goes on from JAFDIX010000084.1 coordinate 5,322, forward strand.
ATTCCCACTATCTTCTCGAAGCGCTCTACGGAATCATTCACATAGGTGCGGTTATTGTCACGATTAATATAAGGCTCTTCCCCCGGGAGATTCTGCACATTCTCAATGATTGTGAGGCCAAAGTTCTTCTCTTCCATGAGGAATATCTCCCTCTGGTCGAAGATCTCAAAGATCAATTACAGCACGTCAAAGAATTTTTTGTTATATCCGAGGGAAAGGAACCCCCCTGGGGCGCTGATTACGAAAATACCATGAACCATGCCTCACCTGTGGCTCCCCCGGAGCCGGAGGTGGATGAAAATGCCCTTGCACAGCTCTTCTATACCAGCGGAACCACGGGAAACCCCAAGGGTGTTATGCTCTCCCAGCGCCACATATACGGGAATGCCATTACCTGCATCATCTCCGCCCAGTTGACCGATGCAGATACTTTCCTGCACCTCATTCCAATGTTTCATGTCAATGGCTGGGGGACTCCACAGGCCGTGACCTGCATGGGGGGCTGCCATGTCATGCTGCGCCAGTTTGATCCGGAGGTCATTTTCAAGCTGATTGAGCAGGAACGGATAACCAAATTTTTTGCCGTAGGCACCATGATGAATATCCTGATGAATCACGAATCCATCGGCAACCATGATTTTGAGAGCCTTGAAATGATCCTTATTGGCGGGGCACCCGCTGCTCCTATGATGATAAAGGAGGCTGAAAAAATATTCGGTTGCGACTGCCATGCGGGTTACGGAATGACCGAGGCCGGCCCCATCCTCACGGCCTCCATTCCCAAGGATCACCTGGAGGGCCAATCAGATAACGAGAGGTGGGAGAGGCTGGCCAAAACAGGTCTCGAGGCTGTGGGGGTTGAACTCCGGATCATGGGAGAGGACGGGAAAGAGGTGTCCAGTGATGGCCGGCAGATAGGAGAGATCGTTGCTCGATCAAACAATATCATGCTGGGTTATTGGAATTTGCCTGAAGAGACTGAAAAGTCCTTCACTCAGGATGGGTGGTTCCGCACCGGCGATATGGCGACCATTGACCCGGAGGGTTATATATCCATAGTGGACAGAAAGAAGGATGTCATTATCAGCGGTGGGGAGAATATAGCCTCCATAGAGGTTGAGAGGGCCATCCTTGCCCATTCTTCTGTTCTGGAGGTTGCCGTCATTGGCGTCCCTGACGAGAAATGGGGGGAGGTCCCCAAGGCCATCATCGTACTAAAACCGGGAAAAGACGTCGCAGAAAAGGACTTGAGCCAACACTGCCAAAAACATCTTTCCCGATTCAAGATCCCAAAGTCTTTTGATTTTGTAGAAAGCCTGCCCAAGAGCGGCACATCGAAGATTTTGAAAAGAGAACTCAGGGAGAGATACTGGAAAGGACTTAAAAAGAGAGTCCACTAGGAGTCTTCTAGCCCGTAGGAGTTTGGGGACGTTCTTGATTTTGATGAATTAAATTACTTTACTACTAACCATTTGAAATGTGGCAGAGTTAGAAACGCCAACGCGCTTTGCAACTTCAAGAACATCCCAGTCGAGGTCATAATATTTCACCAAATTCAAGAACGTCCCCAAAAATACTTTCTTGGAAAAAACCAAAGGGGTTACTGGCCCTGCAAGCCTGTAACCCCTTGAGTTCCCAATGGTGTAGACCAACTCACCTTTTACTTATACGGGTTCTTAGATTTCCCTGTTCTGGTTAGATTGCGCCCTCTGATTATCCGATATTTCAAGAGTAGCTCATTGCCACTTTTTTCCGTCTTCAATAATACTGATCGGTCTCGATGTGATTCGATGTGGTCGTTTAGTTTGTCCGATGCTTCCCTGAAAAGCTCACTTATCCCCTTCCGTCTCCAACCTTCCTTTGTCTGAATCCGTATCTCTATATCCACCATTCGGATTGATTCCGGTGGGACATGTTTGTGTTCGTATGCCATAGTCCTCCAATTCAGATTTTTCCCCGGTGACCTCAGAAAACGGTTTTCATATTCGGCCCAGGTTAGACGATCTCAACCTGTCCTCTTTTGGTGGGGACAGGGCGGGGACAACCGCCCAGAAAACCAAAAGGGTTGCAAGCCTTGAATGCCTGCAACCCCTTGATTTTCCTGTGGTGCCGAGACCCAGAATTGAACTGGGGACACGGGGATTTTCAGTCCCCTGCTCTACCGACTGAGCTATCTCGGCATGGGACATCCCCTTATAACTTTCCCCAATCTTCAGGTCAAGATCAAAATGCAGCTATGACGATTTATCGTCGGAATCCCCCAAATCCAGTTCAATATCAAGGTCATCGAGGTTAATGATTTCTTCTTCACCCACTTCAACCCCGGAAGATTCCAGAGGAAGTTCATCCCCTAAACCGATTTCATCCAGGTCTATAGAAGCACTATCCTCTTCAACCGCAACCGGCTCCGCAACATCATCCCCTGGAAAGGCGTCATCCAATGAGAGTTCATCCATATCAAAGGAGGTCTCTTCGTCCCCTGCAGATGCTGCCTGAGCCCCGATCTCCAATTCTCCGGTTTCATTCACCTTGAGATCATCGATGTTGAGCTCGATCTGCCCTCTTTCCCCAGAAAGGTCGATTTCATCTTCTGTCAGTTCCGAGGCATCGAGATCCAGTTCTATCTCTTCATCAACAGCAGCTAAATCCGGTTCTTCTGCTGCGTCAAGGGCGATGCTGTCAAGTTCAAGATCCAGGCCATCATCATCCAGCCCTGAAATCTCTTCTTCCGCAGCGGCCGGTGCCGCCTCAGGAAGTGCATCAAGATCCAGGTCCAGTTCATCTTCACCCGCCCCTTCTGCGACTTCCTCAATCCCGGAAGGGACCTCATCCGGGAGTGCTTCGAGGTCCAGGTCCAGTTCATCTCCGGATTCCTCCATCTCCGCCACTTCCATGTCAGCAGAGCCCTCGTCCGGGAGTCCTTCCAGGTCCAACTCCAGTTCATCTCCGGCCTCTTCCACGCCCCCAGCCTCCGGAGCAGCAGAGATTTCTTCATCAAGTGCATCAAAATCCAGGCCCAAATCATCTTCCTCTACCTGGTCGGAAGCCATGTCGGTATCATCAAGGGAGATCTCACCGGTCTCCAGGGACACATCTTCGTCTGCCGCATCATCAAAAGTAAAATCATCAGAGAAGTCATCAGCCCCTGTATCTGTCTCTCCGGTGGCATCCAACTCGCCGGAGCCTTCGGCTTCAAAATCCATTTCTACTTCTTGAGAGTCAGCAAACGCAATATCCCCGCTACTAATAGCGCCGGATTCATCCAGGGCGATCCCGGCTTCGTGCTCATCTGTTGCAAAACCGCCGGACGCATCCATCCGCAGGCCCACCTGGGATTCATTGGCCTCTCCGGTCAAGGCTGCCAGCATGGCAGGAGGATTAGGTCTGAACGGAGGAATATTCATTTTCTCCTGCTCGCTGCTGATGTCCTTATTACACTTGGCGCACACTTGGCTATAATCAAAACCAATGTAGCCGCATTTAGGGCATTTCATTTTGGTCTCCTAAATTTCCATTATTTAAAAATGTTTTTTAATGATAGGAATAACAAAATATATTTGCGATATTTCAGGCAACGAATATATAACACAATTTTTACCATTCGTCAAGTATTTGATATTGCACACATTCAACATACCAAAATGATGTGGACTGAGGGGAACCGGCAGACGGGCGTTTTTCCTTCACCTGTCATTCTTTCCCAACGTAGAAACCCTCATAATCCAGGGTGCTCATGGGCTCTTCAGCTGAAAAAAGATCTGCACCCACCACCTCGCCAATATACAAGGTATGGTTCCCCGGTTCGTGCCGGGCCCGAAGAACGCACTCAAGGTATGCCAGACAGTCCTGCAATATGGGGACCCCTGTTTCCCCGGCGCGCCACGCCAGATCCTCGAGTCTTTTTTCCGGTTCCGGGCCCTTTAAATGCACCAATAGATGTTTCTGTTCCTTCAAGAGAAGATGAAGGGCAAAAGAGCCGGTTTTTTTGATAAGCTGGTGTGAATATCGGTTCGGATGGACAGCCACCATGACCATGGGAGGATCATGGGAAACCTGGCTGACCCATGAGGCGATCATCCCCGTCATCCTTGCATCATCACCGGTAGTCAGGACATAGATCCCATTGACCATTGCGCCGAGTGCATGCAACCATTTCTCCTCCATCTCCCATTCCCCTTCGCTGGACTTTCAGAGGCAACCCGGAATGGCCCCTCTGGCCAGTTCATCGCACCGTTCATTTTCTCTATGGCCTGCGTGGCCTTTGACCCACATCCATTCAATATCGTGGGGACCGCTTAATTCAAGCAAGGTTTCCCACAGGTCCCTGTTCAGAACCGGACGTTTTTGAGAATTCACCCAGTTGCGCCTCTGCCAACCCTGTATCCATTCCGTCATGCCCTTAACCAGATAGGTTGAATCCGTGATGACCCTTATTCTGCTGGGGCCCTTCATAAGCCGAAGGGCCTCGATCACGGCCATCATCTCCATGCGATTGTT
>JAFDIX010000567.1 GCA_019307805.1 Deltaproteobacteria bacterium
CCGCCGCTGATCCTGTTGCAGACATCCGGATCATCATCTGTCAAGACATTGATATTGGATTTCCAGACCCCGTGAAGTGAAGGCTCTGCACCATCCTCTTCAGGAAACCACCACCCGTGCTGGGCGTGGACCACTCTTGGATCAATCCCATCAAAGACGTGGCATTTCTGTTGTATCCGCCCTCGCGGGGATTCGATCCATATCCACTCCCCGTCTTCAATGCCCAATTTTTTAGCCGTTTCCGGATGGATCTGAACAATGGGATCGGGATGCATCTTTCTCATGGACTTCACCTGGCGGTGCTCCGAGTGATAGTAGGGCAGGTGCCGTCCCCCGGTGGTGAGGATGAAAGGGTATTCCTCGGCCAGGTCAGGACGGCTGTAGGGTGACTCCGCAGGCTCATAGAACTGGGGCAGGGGATCATAGCCCAGGGCCTTTAAGGTCTCCGAGGAGAGTTCGATTTTTTCCGTGGCCGTGGCAAAGCCGTCTTTTTCATAGAGTCCGTACTCCTTGGGAACCGACAGGACCCCGCCTTTGTCCATGAATTCCCTGAAGGTAACCCCTGATGGTTTGAGACGATAGTCGTACAGCTCTTCCAGGGTCTCCCAGGGCCAGTCATCCTCCTGACCCAGTTCCAATCCCAGACCCCGCCAGACGTCATAATCATCCCGCCGGTCATATTTTCCTTCAACGGTCTTTGGCATGGCCCGATCACTCCCAACCACCCCGGAATAGGTCCAGAGCCAGGGCCTTTCCAGATAGGTGGTGGCCGGAAGGACATAGTCGGCCAGTTGCGCGCTGGGTGTCATGAAAAAGTCTACCACCACATAGAGGTCCAGGGCCTTGATTGCCTCATGGACGAGCTTGGTGTTGGGCACCGTGACCATGGGATTACTGGACAGGGTAATCATGCCCTTCACCGGATAGGGTTCGCCGGTAATGATGGCACGGTAAATGGCTGGCCCGTGGGCATAGACTTCGTACCCGGTGCGGTTGTAGACCCTGTCCCCCCAGACCCTGTGGATGTGGGGCTGTATGATGTCAAAACCTTTTCGGGACATGAGGCGAAAGCGATCAAGCCCCAGGGTCTTGTCGATCTGCTCTTCGGATAACCGCTCGTGGGCGGCCACCGCCTGTTCGTGAATGATATTGGGATATGGGGTCGTAAAGATATCTCCCCCCTTGACATCCAGGTTCCCGCAGATCGCGGATAAAATAAAATGGGCGTGCAGGGTTTCGATCACATTGCCCAGGTGTTCGATGCCCATGCCGTGATTGGTGACCCCGGGTTTCAAGGTGGCGTACCACTCTGCGGCCTGGCGTATCTTGTCCTTCGGGATCCAGGTGATCTCGGAGACCTTGTCCAGAGGGTACTGGGCCGCCCTCTCCCTGAGTCCGTCAAAACCATGACACCAATTTTCTACAAACTCTTTGTCATAGAGATTTTCTTGAATGATGTGATTGATCATACCCAGGGCAAGGGCACAGTCCGTGCCCGGCCGGATCTGCAGCCAGAGGTCGGCATCTCGCACCGAGTCTATTCCCCGGGGGTCTATGACAATGATCTTGGCCCCGTTCTCTTTACGGGCCCGTTTGGCCGCTTTCCAGAAGATATCCCAGTAGCGGGGCCCTCCGCCCCCCCAGAGCAGGATGCACTGGGTGTTTTTTCGTACCACGGGAAAGACTCGCCACCCAAAGACGGTATTGCTCATGACGCAGAAGGGGCCATAACAGATCTGGCCTGCGCCCGTGTGGTTGGGGGAACCAAGAAGGTTGAAGAACCGCTGCCTGATCTCGTCATGGGTACGGCCCGTTCCACTGGTGGTGGCTATGGCCTCGGGGCCGTATTTGTCGACGATGCCTTTGATCCGGGAGCCGATCTCGGCAAAGGCCTCGTCCCAGGAAATCTCCTGCCACTGGTTCTCGCCCCGATCACCTGTCCGTTTCAAGGGATAGTTGAGCCGGCCGGGGTGATTGAAATACTCGATGACATTCCTTCGGCGGGGGCAGCCCTTGGTGATGGGGTAGGAGGATTTGGTGCCGGGGAAGTCTTCATCCGGCTCTACCGCCACCAGACGGTCCTCGTCCACAGTGGCTGCCAAACGGCAGGCATTGTGACACTGCATACATACCACCTTCTTTATTTCCATAAAAAAACTCCTATTGTTTAACTGAAACGTTAAAAAACACGGAAAAGGAATGAATCACGAAAGCACGAAAAGGTAAAAACACGAAAAAGATTATTTCCAACTTTCCAACTTTCAATATTTCGTGTTTTCGTGATTGGTTTTTTAAAATTCATTTTTCGAGGTACTTGACGCGTTCCAGACCCTCTATTCTCTCGTCGGTCCAGCGCCTCGCCTTGTATTCAAAGCGCTGCAGGGTACCAAAGGGGACTTCCTCCAACTGCATGGTGACCTGGGTCAGTTCTTTTATTCTTGCATGGAGTTTTTTAATAATATCGGCCTTGGTGTTATCGTCAAGGGGTATTTTCTTGAATTCAATGCTCACCTTGGCAACTTCCAGCCCGGCATCTGTTATGAAGACCCTTCCGTTGTACTCATCGATTTCGTCGTAGGAGAAGATCGCCTCGTCCACGGTCTGGGGCCAGACATTGGTTGCCTTGATCTTGAGCATGTCGTCATAGCGGGAGACGCTGCCTACCTCCCAGAGGGCCCGTGAGGTTCTCCCGCAGTCGCAGAGGTCCGGCGGCAGGAGCTTTACCCGGTCATTGGACCGAAATCGAATGAGGGGCATGGCCGATCTGGAAAAGGTGGTCACCACGGGTTCGCCCCACTCGCCAAAGCCTACCGGTTCATTGGTCTCCCGGTCCAGGACCTCCACCAGGGCAAAATGGTCTGCCAGGTGGTAATACCCGTATTGGCCGTCGGGTACGACGCCATACTTGCAGGTGATGGCATAATTGAGGTTTACCTGGGTGGACCCATAGATGTCATGGAGGGTGGCGCCCCAGACCTCCTCCATTTTGAGCGCCCAACCCACCGAGAAGGGCTCTGTGGACATGGTGATGCCCTTGAGATTGGGGAAAGCGGCCTTGGGATCCAACCCCTGTTCCAGGCACATGGACGTGATGCGTGCCAGGTAGGCAGGGGTGGTGAGAAGGTGTTTGA
>JAFDIX010000568.1 GCA_019307805.1 Deltaproteobacteria bacterium
CATATGGCAGTACCGGTAGTACACCTTGGGAAAGAACACCGTTTCATAGAGACCTGTCGTGTCCTCAAAAGAGACGAATTTCATGGGATCCCCCTCCTTCGTATGGGTGGTTTTGCCGGTCACCATCCAGCCCACAGTGGTGACCCTTTTCCCTACCCGAGATGCGAGATCTCCGGCCCTCACATAATCCAGTCCCTTCAGGGCGTCTCTGTCGCGCTCCAGGGGATGGATGGAGAGGAGAAAACCCAGGGTGTCCACTTCATGTTTCAGCATGATGTGTTCCGGATAAAGCCCTCTTCCCCCCTTTTTAGAAAGGGGGGAAGAGGGCTTTATCTCAGACTCAAAGAGACTGAGGCATGGTCGGAGATCCGCGTTGTCAAAAAACCGAAGGGCCTGCCACATGAGAGTGGGCCTGCTCTCACCCTGCGCGACGGCATCAAAGCAGCCTGCCTTTATCAGTATCCGCACGGCCTGCAGATGTACATGACGGCTGGTTCGCTTCATAAAATTCTCCAGGGATAGAAACGGACCGTTTTTGGAGCGTTCATGGATAATGGTCTCTTTGGCCTCCTGGCCCAATTCCTTTAACTGCATGAGACCGATTCGAACGTCCTTCGACCTGCCTGTGTATTTGATCTCACTGGCGTTGATATCCGGAGGCAGGATGCGGAGCCCCATCCGTCGTCCTTCTGAGAGGTACCCAAAGGCGGAATAATATCCCCCACCGTTGGAAATGACCGCGGCCATGAATTCGGCCGGATAATGGGCCCTGAGATAGGCAGACTTGTAGGCGACCAGTGTGTAGCTGGCTGAATGGGGTTTGCAGAAGCTGTAACCGTCAAAGCCCATCATCATCTCCCAGACGTCCCGGATCACTTCCGGATCGACACCCCGCTCTCCGGCCCCCTTCATGAATCGGGAATGGAAGTCCCGAAGCTTTTTCTCCCTGTGTTTTTTGCTGACCACCTTCCTCAGGGCATCCGCCTCCGCCGGATCAAATCCCGCCAGGTGAATGGCTGCCAGGCTCAACTGCTCCTGAAAAACCATGACCCCAAGGGTCTCCTCCAGAACCGGCCGCAAAAGAGGATGGGGGGCGTCCCAGGGCTCTCCGTGGAGCCGGGAAACCCATGTCCGGATACTCTGGTTCGAGGCCGGCCGGATGATGGAGGTGACTACCACATTGATCTGAAAATGGTCCATCTGAAGGTATTCCTCAAGGGGAATCCCGGATCGGACCTTGGTAAGCACCTGCCTGGTGGCCGGGCTTTCAAAATAAAAGACCCCAAAGGTGTCCCCCCTGTAAAACATCTCCACGGTTCTGGGATCCTGAAGAGGATTCCATGTGGCATAGTCGATCCGGCGGCCGTAATTTCTCGCTACCAGATCCAGGGCATCCCGAATCACGGCAAGGCTGCGGTTTCCCAGGATGTCTATCTTGACAAGTCCTGCCTCCTCTACCGAATCCTTTTCCCACTGAAGAACCTGCACCCCGCTTGCGGAGATCTCTACCGGGCAATAACGGCGCACCTCATCGGGTACGATCACCAGACCTCCGCAGTGCACGGAGAGGTGATTGAGGTGACCTTCCAGTTGAATGGCGGCATCCAGGATAGTATCCCAGGGTTTTTTCAGATCGACTCCCCGCATCTTGGGAAGCTTGGCCAGATCTTTCCCGATTTTTCCCAGCCGCAGGCCCCATCCTATTTTGCTGGTCACCCGTCCGATCTCCCCATCGGGCAGTCCAAAGACCTTTGCCACCTCCCGGATGGCAGACCTTGCACCATAGGTGTTGTGGTTGGCGACCATGGCGGCCCTGCGGTTTCCGTACCGGGCAAAGATGCGGTCCACGACCTGCTCCCGTTCATCCCATGCAAAGTCCACGTCAATGTCCGGCGGATCCTTGCGGCCCGGATTTAAAAACCGCTCAAAGAAAAGACGATGTTTGATGGGATCCACATGGGTGATTCCCAGGGCATAGGAGACAATGGATGCGGCCGCACTTCCCCGGCCGCAGGATCGGGCCGCCCTTCGTGTAATGTCGGCCACTACCAGGAAATAGTGGGCGAAGTTCTTCTCCCGAATAATCTTCATCTCATGGTCTACCCGCTCTCTCACCGCCTTTGTGATCTTTCCGTAGCGCCAACGGCACCCCTCCATGGTGGCCTGGTAGAGACGTTCATAGGCCCCTTTATCCGTCATCTCTTCGAAACGGGGGAAGATGATCCCTGATGGGCTCCAGTGAGAAGAGCACTCTCCCGCAACCCGCATGGTATTGAGGACCGCTCCGGGGGCATGGGGAAACTGATCGATCATGGATCGGGCCGAGTTCAAATAATTGTGTTCCCGACAGGTGTCCTTTTCTTCCAGACGGGAAAGTTTGCTGTTCAGGGCCATTGCCCTTAGGATCCGGTGAAGCGGGTAATGCGCCTTCCGGATGAGGTAGACCCGGTTGGTGGCCAGAGGAGGGATGCCGCTGTGACGGGAAAAGGCATAGCACCGGGCCATGTGGTAGCCCGGGGACATCTCCACAAAGAGGTCTTCCAGGGCATCCCTTTTGAGGGCCTTGAGGACCCTGAAATCATCGGAAAAGATAATGAGCCCCTTGCGCCTCTCCCTGAGGGTCCCGATCAGATCGAAATCCTCACGACAGTGGCGATCCGAGAGAATCCGGCAGAGATTGGCATATCCCTCGCTATTCCGGACCAGCAGCACAGCCCGGTGCCTGTCGGTTGTCAACTCACTTCCCACAATGGGCCTTATCCCCATCTCCCGGGCCCTTTGGATAAAAAAGACCAGGCCGTACAGGCCGTTGGTATCGGTGAGTGCCAGTCGATCCATTCCCTGCCCTTTGGCAGTGCGGCAGAGCTCCTCAAGGGTACCCATGCCCCATCCACGGGAGTAGTGGGAATGCACATTGAGATGGACAAAATTGCTCATGATATTCTCTCGCCCGCTCATTTCATTCGCTTGAGCTCTCAGAGAACGCAGAGATGATTTCTGTTTTTGTTCTGATTTTTTGAGAGGGAAAAATCAGGACAATAAACAGACTCTAATAACCCTGGCCCTAATTCTTTATGCACGTTGATTGCCGCCTTGATGACCTGAGATGAAAGATAATTTAGATTCATAT
>JAFDIX010000085.1 GCA_019307805.1 Deltaproteobacteria bacterium
GGCCCGCAGGGAAATAAATCCCAAAACGATTTTGGCCGGTTTCGGACTGCAGATTGCACTCGCCATCATTCTTCTCAAGTTTCCCGGGAGCCAGTCTATGTTCCTCTGGCTTAATGGTGCGGTAGAGGCCCTGGAGAAATCCACGGAAGCAGGCACAGGCTTTGTGTTCGGTTTTCTGGGTGGCGGGCCGCTTCCCTTTAAGGAGCAAAGCCCGGGCCTGAGCTATGTCTTCGCCTTTCGCGCCCTGCCACTGGTTTTGATCATAAGCGCAATCTCTTCCCTCCTGTTCTACTGGAGAATCCTTCCCATGGTGGTGAGGGGTTTTTCCTGGTTCCTGCGTCGCACCATGTCCCTGGGAGGGGTGGAAGGTCTTGGAACGGCAGCAAACATATTTGTTGGAATGGTGGAATCCCCCCTGCTTATTCGGCCCTATCTTACCGGCATATCGAGGAGTGAACTCTTCACAATCATGACCTCGGGCATGGCCACCATAGCAGGGACGGTGATGGTCCTTTACGCCGCCATTCTGAAGGATGCCATCCCCGGTATCATGGGACACCTCCTCACTGCATCCATTATCAGTGCCCCTGCTGCCGTGACCGTATCCAAACTGATGATACCCGAAAAAGCCGAGCCATCCACCGGAAGGATTGAACTGCCCCAGTCGGCCAGTACCTCTATGGATGCCATCACCAAGGGAACCATGGAAGGCGTCAAGCTGCTCATTAACATTATCGCCATGCTGCTGGTGCTTGTGGCCCTTGTTTATCTGATCAATCTCATATTGGGGCTTCTGCCGGGCATATCGGGAAAGCCCCTCACACTCCAAAGACTCCTCGGTTATGTGATGGCACCCGTGACGTGGCTCATGGGGATCCCCTGGTCAGAGGCCCGTATAACAGGGACCCTCATGGGCACCAAGACCGTGCTGAATGAATTTTTGGCCTATCTTGATCTGGCAAACCTGCCCGAAGGGACGCTCAGTGAGAGATCTCGCCTGATCATGACCTACGCCATGTGCGGGTTTGCCAACTTCGGCTCACTCGGCATTATGATCGGGGGTATGGGGGCCATGGCTCCTGAGAGAAGGGATGATATCGTGGGCCTGGGCATGAAATCCATTGTCGCGGGAACCATTGCCACCTGCATGACCGGGGCAGCGGTTGGAATCATCCTCTGATGGGAAAGAAACCGCCCATGGGGAAGCAACTGCGTACTGCAGAGATCAGCCCATCCCGGGTCAACCTGGACAACCTTGAGCAAGACCCGGGACCCTATGGCATGAGCTTCGGTTTTGATATTGATCCTCTGGTCCGGTCAATGAAGGAAATCGGCCTTATCAACGCCCCCTGTGTGATAGAAAATCCGTCCGGGCAAATGAATATTGTCACAGGCTATCGTAGAGTCATGGCTGCGAGAGTCCTGAAATGGTCCGAACTGCCCTGCAGGGACCTGACCACAGTGGATCCATCGCCTTTGCACCTGCTTCTCCTGAATCTGAAAGACAACATGACAACCAGGGTCTTCAATGATGTGGAAAAGGGGATGGTCCTGTCACGCCTGGTCAAACATATTCCCAGGGAAGAGGTCCTGAATCAATACATGCCCATGATGCATTTGCCCTCGAACGACCCACTCCTTGCACTCTTTCTGGCCTTGGAAGAAGGTAATAGGGACATCAAAGAAGCGGTCGCTGAGGGGAGGCTCCCGCTCCGCAATGTAAAGCGCCTTTTTGAGTTGCATGGGGGTTCTCGGGATGTGGTTTTTCATTGGCTGTCAAACATCAGGTTCAACGCGAACCAACAAGCACATTTTATTGAAATAATAGAAGATATTTCAGCAAGAGAAGAAAAGGGAATTCCTGATATTCTGATAGAAAATGACATGGTGGGGCTATTGCATGATGATAAACGGAACAATCCCCAAAAGGCAAAACACGTGCTGGAGGTCCTGAGACGAAGACGTTTTCCCCGGCTGACAAAAGCAGAACAGGCGTTTCAGAAACAAGTTGCCGGATTAATGCTGCCAAATGGGATCACCATACATCACCCTCCCCATTTTGAAGGATCCCAATATCAGCTTGAGGCCTGTTTCAGAAACGGCGCAGCACTGCGGAAGATGTTGGAAAAACTCATAAGGATGGAGGGCCTCGATAGGGTGGGTGATCCCTGGGAGGAGCCATGACCGGCATTCCTTTGAAGAGAATTATCCTGGAGCAGGGCGCAAGGGCCTTTGATTCCTGTAGCGCTATTCTCGACCGACTCCCCGGCCTCCCTGTGTCCAGGGCAGAAACCCAGGAGACAGCCCCCTTTGCAATGGATAAGAAGAGTCTTCGGCTTATCTCCTTTCCAGGGCAGATTTTTAAACCCTGCCCCGGAACCCGGGAATATATCTGCTGTGGATATCACATCCTGCACGTGGGCACAAACTGCCCCCTGGACTGTTCCTATTGCATTCTGCAGGCCTATTTTAACCAGCCTTCGTTGCGTGTGTTTGTGAATCTGGAAGAAAGACTTCGTGAACTGTCCCTGATCCTGGATCAGCACCCGGAAAAGATTTTCCGGATCGGTACGGGAGAATTTACGGACAGCCTGGCAATGGATCCGATTGTCCGTTGGAGTGAGACCCTGCTGCCTTTCTTTTCCAAGAGAAAGAATGCCATCCTTGAGCTGAAGACAAAAACAGATAACATCGAGGGGCTTTTGCGATCAAAATACCGGGAGCATATCGTTGTCTCCTGGTCCCTCAACAGCCCCACTATAGTCGCCACAGAGGAGCATGGGGCGCCTTCACTGGAAAAAAGACTGCGCGCGGCCCGAAGATGCCAGGAAGAGGGCTATGTTCTGGGCTTTCATTTTGATCCCATGATTCATCACCCGAATTGGGAAGAAGAATATAAAAAGACCATCGAACTCATGGACAGGTATATCAAACCCCGGGGAATCATCTGGATAAGCATGGGATCATTGCGGTTTATGCCGAACCTCAAGGGCATTATTCGAAGACGTCATCCCGGGACAAAAATCCTTGATGGCGAGTTTATTCCGGGGTTGGATGGAAAGATGCGCTACTTTAAGCCTATTCGCTTGGAATTATTCTCTTTTATGGTTGACATTCTTTCTGGATGGCATGAAGATCTCGGGCTGTACCTCTGTATGGAAAGTGATGAAGTCTGGGCAAAATCCCTGGGCTGGTCCCCGGGCGATTCCAGGGGACTTTCCAGGTATCTGGACCAACGGGTGAAAGACGTTTTTCCATAAACGGGTCCTTTACCCGGTGGTGTAAAACTGTTACTTATTTGTTGATTTTAAAATCTTCGGTGGTATGTTAAGGGAAATCGATATGAATGGAGGATTACAGGATGTTAAAAGAGAGAGTTGAAGAAGCCCTCAACAAGGTAAGGCCTTCCCTTCAGGCAGACGGAGGGGATGTAGAGCTGGTTGAGGTGAATGATGCTGACGGAGTGGTCAAGGTGCGACTTCAAGGCTCCTGTGCCGGGTGCCCCATGTCCCAGATGACGCTCAAGATGGGAATTGAAAAAATATTGAAGCAGAATGTGCCGGAAGTGAGCAGGGTGGAGTCGGTGTAGGTTGTGAAATCGATTCGAAATCCGGTGATAATCCGATAAAGGGATCCAGTGGCACGGTCCCTTTTTTCATTGTGATAATTTGGCTGAATAGGACAAGATCGGAAAGGAGGTCATATGGAAGTTAATAAAGTGGGTATTGTGGGAGCGGGCACCATGGGCAATGGCATTGCCCAGGTTGCAGCACAGGTTGGCTGTGAAGTAGTTATGAGCGACATAGAGGATCAATATGTCCGGCGTGGCCTGGACAACATCGACAGATTCCTGTCGAAAAGTGTGGAAAAGGGCAAGATCCAGGCGGATGAAAAAGACGCCATTCTGGGGCGCATCACAGGCACCACCGATATGTCCGATCTCAAGGACATGGATTTTGTCGTAGAAGCGGTGATCGAGGATCTGGAACTCAAGAAGGCTGTTTTTAAGGAGCTGGATGGGATATGCCGGCCTGAAATCGTTCTTGCCTCCAACACATCCTCCATGTCGGTGACGGAAATAGCCGCTGCGACCAAGAGACCGGACCAGGTGTGTGGGGTGCACTTTTTCAACCCCGTTCCCCTGATGCGATTGGTAGAGGTAATTCGGGGCTACTATACCAGTGATGATACGGTGGGTGTTGCGGTTGCGCTGGCTCAACGTATGGGCAAGGTGACTGTTGACGTCAAAAAGGATTCACCGGGCTTTATCGTCAATAGGATCATGATGCCCCATTTCCTGGAGGCCATCAAAATCGTTGAAGAGGGCATTGCAAGTGTTGAAGATGTGGACACGGCCGTTAAAAACGGGCTCAACTACCCCATGGGGCCCTTTGAACTTATGGATCTGACCGGCATTGATATTGCCTATTTTGTCACGGAATATCTCTACAAAGAACTCAACAAGGAATCCAAGTGGGTTTCCCCGAACCTGTTAAAATCCATGATTCGGGCCGGAAGACTGGGCAGAAAAACCGGGGGAGGGTGGTACGACTACGGAAAGTAACTCTCTCAAACCCTTCAAAACAATAAAAAAGGCAGTTCCCGGAAAGGGGCGCTGCCTTTTTTAATTTTCAGAGAAAACAAGGAACAAACAACTATTTATTTTTATGGCGCATCTTCTTGAGTTGTTTTCGATATTTATGCTTTCGGATTTTTTTGCGTCTTTTTTTAACAACACTTCCCATGTAATGAGCCTCCAGTGCTAAAATGTTAGGTTACTTCTACATTTTGTAAAAGGGCATGTCAACCTATTTATTGGTGCTTATACGCAGGGTCATCAATGGGTTGGAGTGGAATAAGCGTAGGTTTACATAATATATATTATCAGAACTAGTATGTCGTCCAAGGAGTCCCTAAATATTACGATAACGATTTTAGAAGTATGCCCATTGGTCGCCTGGCATAAATGGATTCACATTATTAAAGATATGTCTGGGACACCACACTAGCCTGCGGCGGTATTTTTTCTGGTATCTTTAGACCGATAGAGATTTTTGTCTGCCAGCCCAACAAGGTCCTTAACAGACATTCCGTCCTTGAACATGGCAAACCCGATACTTGCCGTGATGTTGACCTTTTCTTTGAAAGACTGCTGCACGCGGGAGCCGATCTCCTCGGCAACGCTTATGTCCGCTTCAATGAGAATAACCGCAAATTCATCTCCTCCGTAGCGGTACCCGGAATCAACACCTTCACGAATACTCAGGTTGATGACCTTGCCCACATTCCGCAAGACATTGTCCCCCTCGAGGTGGCCGTAAGCATCATTGTATTCCTTAAAATTATCCAGATCGAGCAGGATCAGTGCGAGGGACTTTTTTTGCCTTTCCGCCCGAATCACTTCCTCATTCATTCTCGAATAAAAATGCCGCTGATTGAACAGGCCGGTCAAGGAATCTGTGATGGAAAGGCGGTTCAACTCCGTTCTAAGATCGCGCTCTCTGATGATTCGTCTTACTTTTGCCTCCAACTCGTCAAGCTGAAAAGGCTTTTTAATAAAATCGCTTGCCCCGGTATTTATAACATCCACATACCCGTATCCGTCGGAATACCCGGTCATGGCAATCATATTGATCTCAGGAAACCCATCCTTCACTTTCTTGATAAGCTCGAAACCGTCCATTTCCGGCATCTTCATGTCCGTTAACACAAAGGTATACTCCTTCTCCTTCAATATTCTTATGGCGTCCATGCCACTGGATGCGGACCCAACGTTGAATCCAAGGCTCTGGAGCAGTTCCCCAAAGGTCTCCCTCAGGTAGAAATCATCATCTACAATGAGTATGAATTCCTTATTGTAATCGATCTTTTCCTCAACCATGGATATATTTCCCGGGCTATCCGGCCTGAGGGGCCGGTTCCTGCACCAATTCTCCGCGCAAAGAATTGGCCAGCGCATCTTTAATCACAACTTTAACTATTATTCCTATATTGTTGTTGTCAGATGGAAAGTTTACGATTTTATTGCCTCCGGTCCTTCCCGTCATCTGACCGCCCTTTTTACTTTTTCCCTCTACCAGAACGTCTACTTGGCAGCCTTTGAGTGCCCTGTTCTTTTCCAGGGTGATCTGCTTTTGGAGTCCCTGGAGTTCTGCAAGGCGGGCACCCTTTGCATTCTCTGGAAGCTTGCCGTCCATATTCTCCGCTCGGGTTCCCTGCCTATCAGAATATTTGAAAGAGTATGTATTATCAAACCCTATTTTTTTGATCAGGTCAATGGTCAAGTGAAAGTCTTCTTCCGTTTCGCCGGGAAATCCCACGATTAAATCACTTGTGATGGCCATATCAGACCTTGCAGATCGCAGTTTCTTTACCAGATTCAAGTAATTCTCCCGGGAGTATCCCCTGTTCATGCGTTTGAGGATTTTGTTGGAACCCGACTGTACAGGAAGATGGATGTGGGGGCAGAGTTTCTCCAGTTCTCCAAAACATTTAATGAGATCGTCGGAAAGGTCCTTTGGGTGGGAGGTGGTAAAACGGATTCTTTTAAGTCCGGGAATCCTATTTAATTTATGCAGCAACCCGGGAAAATCCAGTTCTTCCCCTTCGTTCCAGCGATAGGAATTCACATTCTGCCCCAGAAGAGTGATTTCCTTCACCCCCTGCCCCACCAGATGTTGGGCCTCTTTCATGATGTCCCGGGGGGCACGGCTCACCTCCCTGCCCCGCACATAGGGTACGATGCAGTAGCTGCAAAAATTATTACAGCCTTCCATAATGGAAATATAACTTTTGACCCTTCCCTTGTAATAGCCGTTTTTTCCTGCAAAAGATCGTGGATTTCGATCCAGCTCCGTTGCAACAACCCTGTCCCTGTCGATTTCAATTTTTTTAAGAAATTCTTCGATCCGCTCCAGTTCACGCGTCCCCAAAACGAGGTCCAACTCCGGAAATCGTTTGAACAGATTTTTCCCTTCCTGCTGTGCGATGCAACCCAGCATACCGATAATGAGAGACGGCTTTTTCTTCTTTAATGCCACCATTCGCCCGAGCAGACTATAGGCCTTTTGTTGTGGTTTTGCCCTGACTGTACAGGTATTGATGAGAATAAGATCTGCACTATTGGGTTGCTCTACCGGCTTGTACCCGGAAGACTGCAGCAGTTGCGCGAGATAATCCGAATCATAGTCGTTCATCTGGCAACCCATGGTAGCGATATAAAAATTTCCGGACACGCCTATTGCCCCCTATCCATTCCGGCCCTCTTCAACAGGGACGATATCCATGGATTCCCCGTCAACGAGCGCTCTCAGCAACTCTGAAAACAGGCTCTCACAGCCTGGCGACACCAGCACCTCTATGAGCGCAGCATGGGGATCCAGGGTCCTTACGACAGCCATACCGTCATAGGACTCCATGGTCACCCTGAGATAATTGATTTCCCGGCGATCCACCCGGAATACATGCCTATGTGTTTTCATTCTTGCCGTTAATGGTGGCCCCGCCCCACATGAGTTTGGTCCTGAGAATCTCAAAATAGCTCTGGTCCGGGGATTTTACCAATTTGATGCTCTCTTCTGATTTGTAGATCGAAACCTTGTCGCCGTAAGAGAAGTCAAACCCCACCTGCCCATCGAAAGTCAGGCGGACCTTCTCCTCGCTCTCTTTTCTCATCATGATAGTAACGATATGGGAATCAGGGAGTATAATGGGGCGGTTTGTAAGCGTGAAAGGACATATGGGTGTCAAGATGAAATTATCGGAAGTCGGATAGAGAATGGGCCCGCCGGCTGAGAGATTATAGGCAGTGGAGCCGGTGGGTGTGGCAATGATGAGGCCGTCCGCCCGAAAGGTGGTCAAAAACAGGTCGTTGATATAAATGTCGAGATCAATGATCCTGGCAATAGCGCCTTTATTGATGACCACGTCGTTCAGAACGAGAAAACGGCACATCTCTTCGCCATCCCGAATGACCTTTGTGCCGAGTACCAGCCGACTCTCTACCTCAAGCTCACCCTTCAGCATCATTTCTGTCACGGGATAGAGTCTCTTGATGGGTATCTCCGTGAGAAAGCCGAGACTCCCGAGGTTTACCCCCAGTATAGGCACGCCATACCTCCCCACCTTGCGTGCGGCCCCAAGCAGTGTTCCATCCCCCCCCAGCACTACGACCCAGTCCACATCATTTGGAATGATGGAAGGTTCCTCAAAACAGCCATCCATGTCCCCCTTTCCTCCCATTTCCTCCGGAAAGACGGCGGCCCCTTTCTCCTCAAGCCATTTTGCCAGTTTTTCAGCCTCTTCCTTGGCCGGGGTAAAATGCCTTTTATATATAATCCCAATGGATTGTCGGGCCATATCACATATCCTTTTTTTAGCGGTCCTGAACAAAGAGGGGGACGAAATCGAATGCATCGACGTCCACCAGTCCCCTGTCTGTAAGTCTGAGTTGGGGAATAACAGGCAGTGCAAGAAATGATAATCGCATAAAGGGGTCCGAAATGGAGCAGCCCAGGGAAGCGACCTCCTGCTCCAGGGTGTTCAGCTGTTTCACCAGAACATCCACGGATTCCACTGACATGAGACCAGCCACCTGAAGGGGGACCTTTGCAAGGGTCGTTTCAGAGCGCACCGCCACCATACCGCCGCCCATATCTCTCAAGGTTTCCGCCGCATGACACATGTCTCTGTCGTTGGTGCCGACTACAATCACATTGTGGGAATCATGCGCAACGGAGGATGCTATCGCCCCTCCCTGCAATCCAAACCCTCTCACCAGCCCCATTCCCGTTCTGCCCGTCCCCTGGTGTCTTTCAATGACTGCAAGCTTCAAGATGTCCCTCTCAAGATCCGCCACCACGCCGCCTTTTTCCGATTTCACCCT
>JAFDIX010000569.1 GCA_019307805.1 Deltaproteobacteria bacterium
GCTCCAGTTACCACCCTCCCGATGGAAGGAGCGTTACCTATGAATCCGAGCAAAAAGATGCTGAAGCTCTGATACAGTTCGTTTTAGCGCAAACTGGAGCAAGGACAGTATCCATGGTGGCCTATGGTTCCGGGACCACCGTTGCCTGTGGCTATGCCCTGCGTCATCCCGAACAGGTGGACGCCTTGGCTTTAATGGACTTTGTATGGATGGTAAGTCAGGCAAACCAATTTCCGCCGGGTTTCAAGGAGATGCTCCTGAATCAACCTAATGGTTACTTGAAGCTCTCGCGCTTATCCGATATGTTTGATGCACTGATGCGCCCCTTTGTTGATACTGAGATACTGACCTGGGTTAACGCAACCTTTACTGAAGCTCCAGTGGGGCCGTTTTTAAAGGTTTTTAATTCATTGCCCTTTTTCAAACCGGCGGACAGAATCAAGGCATCGGTCCTGATTATCCGCGGTTCCGAGGCAGGAATCACCTCGGAAGAGGATAGCTTTGATTTTTTGAGTAAGACCGGCGGTCAAATCAGGGCTCTTGATGTGCTGGAGGGTGCCGGGCCTGTACCCACCCTTGAAAAGGAACAGTATCGTACCGTATTGAAAGACATTGCCTGGTTTCTGGCCCGATGAAGCACGTGCCCGGAGGGCGCGGCTGGTAGCGTTGAGGCCGTTTTTCGAGCAAGAAACCGGACTCTGAAAATGTTTAATTCCCAGAGGAGGTTGGAAAGATGCTTAAAGACCGAGTTGCCATAATTACCGGGGCGGTGCGAGGAATCGGGCTTGGAATTGCCAAAAAATTTGCTGAGAACGGGTGCCATATCGTTCTTAATGTCCATCCTGACCAATCCGAGGAGGGCGTTAAGAAGGCAAAAGACATAGAAGGTCTTGGAGTGACCTGTATGTCTGTTGGTGCGGACATATCCGACAGCAAACAGGTGGCTGACCTGGTTAGGAAGACCATAGGCACATTCGGAAAAACAGATATCCTCGTCAATAACGCTGCGGTCGCTCCGCACCCGAAGAGTGTCATCGACATACCTGAAGAGGAATGGGACTTAGTGCTCGCCGTCAATTTGAAGGGAGCTTTTCTTTTATGTAAAGAGGTAAGTCCGTTTATGAAACAAGCTGGATACGGAAGGATAATAAATATTTCCGCCACCTCCGGCATAGCCCCTACGATCAGAGACGCTCATTACAATTCATCGAAAGCCGGCCTGAATATGCTCACCAAAGATGTAGCTGTGGAGCTTGCTCCGTTTAATGTGACCGTCAACAGCATCTGCCCGGGTATCATTCGGACCGAGCTGACCGAATCTGTTGTTCCCCCCGGTGTTGATAAGACCGAGTTTTTCGCAAGCATTACCAAAGTGAATATTCCGATGGAACGGCCCGGATACCCGGAGGATGTTGCCAATGCTGCGCTCTTCTTCGCCTCTGACCTCGCTTCCTACGTTACCGGAGAGACCCTCTTAGTAGCAGGCGGTGCGCCACTTTTTCGGGCACGAATACCTGAATAGCCTACTTCAGCGCAAGACACGATTAACAGCGATCGAAAACTGCCGACAGCGTTTTTATAAGCGGTTAAACCCAGGTTTTGCAGTAGACGTCGTAGCGAGACGCAGAAAACCTCAGAGAAACGGGCAGCTGGAGCGGTTTTGCGACGCAGGCATATTCATAAATATGTTGAGGAGCAAAATCGTGAAGCAAGCGTTGCAGCGAGGATTTTCAAGCCGCAGTAGATGGCTACTGCAAATCCTGGGTTAAAGGAGAAATCATGAGTTTTATCGTAGGAACCGATATTGGAGGAACGTTCACGGATACGGTGGTCATGAACGAGGCAGGGGAGGTATCGATTTTTAAAGTTCCCTCAACACCACAGGATAACTCACAGGGAGTTATCGTTTCCATGGAACTGGCCAGCAGGAGCATGGGGACTTCCCTGCACGATTTTCTGGGGCAGGTGAGCACCTTTTTTCACGGAACCACGGTGGGGATGAACGCGGTGCTGACCCGGAGGGGCTCCAAGGTGGGGTTCATTACCACGCGCGGCTTCAAAGACACGCTGCCGATGATGCGAGCCTCAAGAATTAGCAGTCAGGACGTGCTCAAGATGGATATGCCTGCCCTGCGGGAAGAGACAACCCTGATTCCCACCTACCTCATTGAAGAAGTTTCGAAACGTGTTGATGTCAGTGGCGCTGCACTGGTTCCGCTGGATATGAACGACCTGGAAAGGGCTGTCAAGAAGCTGCTAGAGCAAGGCGTGGAGGCTATGGCCGTCTGTCTTCTTTGGAGCATCCGAAATCCGGCACATGAGCAGCAGATCAAACACTACATCAATGAAACCTATCCGGAGATCTTCGTCTCCATATCTTCTGAAGTGATGCCGGTGATCCGGGAATACGAAAGGTCTGTGGTTACCCTGGTCAATTCTTATATTGCCAAGATAATACAGAGGTACCTGGGAGCATTGGAAGAAAGCCTTCAGCAACAGGGTTTTGGATCGACGTTCCTGGTGATGCAATCCACGGGAGGGGCCCTCTCGGTTAGTGAGGCCCTGGAAAGGCCGTGTCAATTGTTTCTTTCAGGTCCGGCCGGCGGGGTGACCGGTTCTCTTTTTCTGGGAGAGGCGCTGGGACATAAGAACATCCTCACCGTTGATATGGGGGGAACCAGTTGCGACGTAGGCGTAGTGGTGGATGGGAGAGCTGCGGTGCTGAACCGATCCAAGCTGGCGGAGTATGACGCAGCCCTTCCCAAGCTGGACATCAATACCATAGGTGCCGGAGGAGGCAGCATCGCATGGATCGATCACGATATCCTTTTGCGCGTGGGGCCGCAGTCAGCCGGCGCTGAGCCCGGCCCGGCGTGTTACAACCGGGGAGGTACGGAACCCACCGTGACTGATGCCAACGTGGTCTTGGGTTATATTGATCCTGCACACTTTCTGGACGGGCGGATGCCAATACGATCGGATTTAGCCGAGCAAGCAGTGGCCGGGTTGGGAAAGAAGCTGGGCATGGATACGATTGAGACGGCGATGGGCATGATTGAAGTGGCCAACGGAAACATGGGCAACGCAATTCGCGCGATGACCATTGAACGGGGACACGACCCCC
>JAFDIX010000570.1 GCA_019307805.1 Deltaproteobacteria bacterium
TGAGCGGTTCAGTTTAGATTATAGATATTTCCGGGACACTGCACTGGTGTAAAGTTTCGAAACAAAATGCGATGGAGAAATTCGTTGATTTTTAGGGGCTAATTGTTTAGCTTTCATACACATTTTCACTTCATCATAGTTTTCGAATAGCAGGAGTGTCAAGAAATAGTGGGAAGAACGGGCAGGAGCAATGAAGCTTCGTTTGATCACAAAAGAGGATTATTTTAAATCCCTCGATCTGGAAGAAAGACCCTGGCAGGACAATTATCTGGCCATGTATTCCACCCTGTGGCAGGGGGTTGTAACGGTGATGGTGTCTTCGATGTGATCCGATGTGTGGAGGGTAAGATATACCAGTTGGAGGCCCACCTCCAAAGACTCGAAGGGTCTGCGAAGGCCATAGCACTTCCCATGCCCACCCGATATAACCAGGTCAGGGAGATCGTAAAAGCCCTTATCGTGAAGTGTGGGGTTAAAGATTGTATCATTCGAATCATCCTCTCACGGGGACCCGGGGGCTTTTCTACCAATCCCTTTGAATGCCCTTCCAGCCAGATGTACATCAATATTATCCGATATCAGTCTCCACCCGAAAAGTACTACCAGGAGGGCATTTCCACTGTCACAAGCCAGGTGCCCATTAAAAATGCATACTTTGCCCGTATCAAGTCATGCAATTACCTGCCCAACGTATTGATGAAAATGGAGGCGCTGAAGAGGGGATGCCCCTATGCGGTTGGTGTGGATGATGAGGATGACCTGGCCGAAGGTTCCACGGAAAATGTCGTTGTCCTTACCCAGGACGACATCCTTAAATTTCCCCACTTTGCAAGGACCCTGGCGGGTATTACGGCCAAACGGGTTTTTGAACTGGCCGAACTCCTGGTCAGAGAAAAACAGATTGCAGGGGTTCGTTTTGATCCCATTCCTCTGGACGATGCCCATAGCGCAAAAGAAATGATGCTCCTGGGAACATCCATTAACGTTCTTCCTATCGTGAGTCACGATGGGAGACAAGTAGGTCAGGGGATCCCCGGCCCTGTGTATTCGGAATTGTCCGATCTCTTACAGCAAGATATGAAGGAAAATGCCGACCTGCTTACCGAACCATAATAAGCCGCCTGCAGCGGTTTATACGCAAAAACATCTACAAAGGAGGTGGATTATGGAACGCGTAGCAAGGGTATCTGAAGTGATTGCAGCATCTCCGGTCAGTTTTGACGAGGCTATCAAGGCCGGATTTGAACGGGCCAGCCGCACCCTGCGAAATATAACCGGGCTACGAATCATCGAACAGAGGGTAGCCGTTGAGAACGGGAATATAAGCGAATATCGAGTAAGGCTGGAAGTCATTTTTGTCCTGGAACAATGATTGAGGAAACCGGGCAGCCTTCGAAGCCCCTTCACACTCTTGACCTTCGGTATCACAAAATGATACCCATGAATGCAGTGGTCCTTCAAGAGGGAGACCTTTTCCCGGAAGGCAATTGATTGCCCTACAGGAGCAGAACCCGAAAGCCATGATCGATGATAAAAACAAAAGCAGCGCCGACACCTACGAAGATTTTTTAAATGGGGTCAGCCAATTCGCCAGGAAAGAAGAAGAAAAGGCTTTCATAGACAGTATCGGTGCTGAGGTCCCCAGGGAAGACACCGTTGTCAAAGTGGGAGAGAGGGTGAAGTCCGTCAGGGAAAGTCGGGGACTGAGCCTGGAGGACATCGCCCAGAGAACCGGCTTGGATGTCCCCATTTTGGCCCAGATAGAAAGTGGAGATCTGGCCCCTCCCCTTGGGACCGTTATCAAAATCGCCAAGGCCCTTGAAATGAAAATGGGGTACTTCATTTCCGGCGAAGAAGACAGGGCCTATACCATTGTTCGACGGAATGACAGAAAAATTGTATCCCGGTACGATTCTAAAAAGGGAAAGCATTATGGATACGGGTACGAGTCTTTGGCCCCCCAAAAAAGGGACCGCCACATGGAGCCTTTTTTGGTAACCCTTGAGCCTGCTGAAACAGATGAAGAGAGATCCAACCATGATGGCCAGGAGTTCATTTTCGTGTTGCAGGGGGAAATGGAGGTCCGGCTCGGAGAGGAAAGACACCTGCTTGAGCCTGGAGATTCCATTTATTACGATTCAACGGTTCCCCATCTTGTGAAGTGCCATGGCAGGGAGACAACAAAAATTCTGGCCGTGCTGTATACAGAAAAATAGGGCATTCCAGAGCACGGGCGCCATCAAACTGAAAACTTTGAGAATGATTGTGGAGTAAACAGGAAAATGATTGTCTTTGATTTAGAATGTTCCCAAGGCCATATCTTTGAAGGGTGGTTCAATAATATCCCATCCTTTGAGAAGCAGAACAAAAAAAAGATGGTAGCCTGCCCCTACTGTAATGACACCAGGATAAAGAGAGTCCTTTCACCAGTGGCTACCAGGGTTGCACCTGGAAATGCTGAAATCCCTGCGGCAAAATCCATCGACTACGGCAAACTAGCCAAAGAAGTGGTGGACTACATCAACAAGAATTTTCATGATGTAGGGCCTGACTTTACGAAGGAGGCTCTCAAGATGCATTATGGTGCGGCAGACAAGCAAAATATCCGGGGTTCGGCCACGATGGAAGAAGAAAAGACCCTGGAGAAAGAGGGTATCGAATTTTTTAAGGTGCCATTGCCGAAAACAGATGAAGGCAAGGAAAATTGACTTTATTGCTCTAAAATAGTAGGGATAAGGGATGACGGCCCTGTGAGGAATGGGGCGATCCGGCATCTGCAATCACTGGGAATTACTGGCAAATGAAGAAGAGTTACAAGGCAATTACTGTCATAGGAATCAGTCTCATTGTTATCGGTTTCTTCATCAGTATCTATGTGACTGTCGATGAAGCAATGCCGGGTAATGCTATCGTCGTCACTACGAAAGAGGACAAACGGTACCACTCCATCCACTTCGACCATATTTGTGTGGCTGGAAAATCTGCCCAAACCATGACCCTGAACGAAGCCTTGGCCAAGGGTTACAAACCACATAAACATTGCCAGGACCTCGGTTATTTTAAGGGCAACAGGCGTTTTCTCTTTCATCATCTCCTCTCAAAACTGGGCATTACCATTAACAGCCGATGGGATAAAGACGGAAACTGGCTCTGGTAGACTGCCCCGCCCGGGGCAGCCCATAACACGGCTTCCTTGCCGAAATAAAAATTGACACCCCGAGTCAACAATCCTATAAATTTAGTTAGAGTGACTTCGTTTATGAAATATAATTCATTTGGGTTTTCAGAGGCGGGAAAATCCCGGACCCATAATGAGGACAGTTTCCTTCGAAACCAGGAATTGGGGCTGTTTCTCGTGGCCGATGGTATGGGTGGCGAGGC